>CAISKG010000098.1 GCA_903885855.1 uncultured Planctomycetaceae bacterium | reverse complement strand
GCCGAACGTGGTCCTCGCCCCCCACATCGCGAGCGTCTCGCCGGCCGCGGTGCGGCGCTTGCGCACCACCGCCGCCGCGTTGGCGCTGGCGGCGCTCCGCGGCGAGGCGCTGCCGAGCATCGTCAACGGCGTCGCCGGCCCCCGCTGCTGACCGGCCCGGCGCATGCTCCCCGAACGCTGCCCCCCGATGCCCACCTCCGCCACGCCCGCCGCGGTTTCCCCCGACCATCTGGCCGCCTGGGTGGCGGCGGCCTTCGGGCGCGCGGGGCTCGCCGCCGGCGACGCCGCGGCCGCGGCGGAGGCGCTCGTGCTCGCTGACGCCTTCGGCGTCCACACCCACGGCACCAAGCTCCTCCCCGGATACCTCGCCAAGCTCCGCGGCGGGGGCTATCGGGCCGCGGCCCGGCCGCGCGTGGCGCGCGAGGGACCGGGCTGGGCCGTGATCGACGGCGACGCCGGCCTGGGGCAGGTCGGCTGCCGCCACGGGATCGATCTGGCCGTCGCGAAGGCGCGTGCCGTGGGGATCGCGTACGTCGGCGTCACGAACACCGGCCACATCGGCGCGGCCGGGGGCTGGGCGGTGCGGGCGGCACGGGCCGGCTGCTTCGCGCTGGTCACCGGCAACGACACGCCGAGCGTGGCCGCGGCCGGCTCGCGCGGCGCCGTGCTGGGAAGCAACCCGCTGGCCTGGGCGGCCCCGGTGCCGGGGGGCGATCCGGTGTTCCTCGACATCGCCACCGCCGCGGTGGCCGGGGGGAAGGTGTACGCCGCGGTGCAGCGGGGCGAGCCGATCCCCCCGGGCTGGCTGGTGGACGACCGCGGCCTCGCCACCACCGACGGCTCCCTCTATCCCGACCGGGCGAGCCTGGCGCCGATGGCGGGGCACAAGGGCTTCGGCATCGCCATGCTCGCCGAATGGCTCTCGGCGATCCTCCCCGGCGGCGCCGTGACGACGCAGGTGGGGAGCTGGATGTTCGGGCCGCCGGGGGATCCGTCGCGCCACAACGCGGGCTTCGTCGTCATCGACGTGGCCGCCATCGCCGGGCCGGAGGCATACGCCGCCGCCATGGCCCGCTTCGCCGCCGAGGTGCGCGGCGCCGCCCCCGCCGAGGGCACCGACCGGGTGCGCCTGCCGGGCGATCTGGAATGGGAGCGCCACCGCCGCGCGGCCGTCGAGGGGATCCCCCTGCCTGCCGACGTGCGCTCGAAGCTCGCCGAGGCGGCGCACATGGTCGGCCTGGAGGCGTCGCCATGAACCGCCTCGGGATCTGGAACACGGCGCCAGCCACCCTCGTCCTTCGGCACAGGCTCGCGGGCCTCGTCGTCGTGCTCCTGGCCGTCGCCGCGCTTCCGGCCGCCGCGATCGACGACGACGACGATCGTCCCCCGCCGCCGCGCGTCCTGCCGCCGTCGGTGGGTGTGGCGCGGCAGGCGGTCGAGGATCTCTCCGTGACCGTGGCACCCGATCTCCCCTGCACGTGGCCGGTGGGGGCGACGGCGCTCGTCGTCGAGCCGACGGTCTCGTTCGAGCGCGCCGGCCGCCACCGCGACCGGATCGCGATGGACGAGCACACCGGCACGCACTGGAACGCCCCCGCGCACGTCATCCCGCCGCCGGACTCGGGCCTCCCCGGCGCCGGGCCCATGGGCCGCGTCACCGGCGACACGGTGCCGGTGTGGCAGCTCTGCGGCGAGGCCTGCGTGATCGACGTCCGCGCCGGCCGCGACGACGTGCCCCCGGGCACCGGCCGGGTCATCGGACCGGAGGTGGTGCGGACCTGGGAGGAGGCACACGGCGCGCTCGGCCCGGGCGACGTCGTGCTCTTCCGCGGCGACTGGACCGACGACCATTACCGGCCGCTGCCGGAGGGGCGGGCCTTCGTGGAGGGCCCCCTGGCCGGCGAGGGGCCGGCCTGGCCCGCCCCCGGCCCCGACACCATCGACCATCTCGCCAGCCGCGGCGTTCGCGCGCTCGCCGTCGACGGCGCGAGCCTGGGCACGCTTCCCGACCCCGACGCCGCCCGCCGGGCCGCCGGCCGCCACGGCATGGTGTGGGTGGAGTGCGCCACGCACCTCGGCCGCCTGCCGCCGCGCGGGGCTTTCGTCGCGATCCTCCCGGCCCGCCACATGGGTGCCTCCGGCGGCGCGTGCCGCCTCCTGGCGATCACCGAGCAAGCGCTCGCGCGGGAGCTCGTCGCGCGGGCCCGGGCCCGGCGCGTGGAGGATCTCGCGCTGCGCCTCGAGGCGGGCATGGCGCTCGCCTCCCCCGAGGCGGGCCCCGAGGCCTACGTGAGCGAGGTCCTGCACGCTTTCGCGCCGCCGCACGCCGTCTTCGCCCGCACCCACGCCTTCGACAGCCTCGTCGGCACGCACGTGATCCTGCCGTCGTTCGCCCTCGCCGCGCGGCGCGAGGAGGTCGAGGGGGCCGAGGCCGCCATCCGCGCCGCGATCGCCGATCACGAAGCACGCTACGGGCCGCTGCCACGCGACGACGTGCGCACCGAGGCCGCCGAGCCGGCGGCGACGCTCGGGCCGGTGCATCTGGTCGACGTCCGGGCCACGCGCGGCCATGGCGGATTCGCCCCCGGACGGCCCGCCGGGCCGGTGATCAACCGCGCCTTCCTCGAGGAGCACGAGGCGACGCGCCCCTTCCTTCCCGGCGAGGTGGTGCTCTTCCGCTCCGACGTCACCGACGACCACTTCCGACCGCGCTCCGAGCCCGGCGCCGACGATCCCCTCTGGGCCGCGCCGCTGGCCGGCCGCGCCGAGGGATGGCCCGCCCCCACGCCCGAGGCGGTGCGCTGGCTGGCGGAGCGCGGCGTGCGCTGCCTGGGCACCGACGCCCCGACCCTCGGCGGCGTCGATCCGCGCGAGAGCCGCTCGGTGGAGTGGATGGCGGCGTCGCTGGGCCTCGCGGTCGTCGAAAACCTCACGAACCTCCGGTCGCTCGACGGCCGGGAGGCCTTCTTCCTCTTCGCGCCGGCGAAGGTCGCCGGCACGCGCGGCGGAACCGGCCGGGCGATCGCGCTGCTCGGCGATCGCTCTGCCACCCCCGCCTCCGCCCGGCCCCCCGCCGACGCCGCTCCCGATCCCTGAAGCCCACCCGGAGACCCTGCATGCGCATCGTCCGCTTCCAGACCGGCGGCCACGTCCATCTCGGCAACGAGCATGGCGACGGCCGCGTCACGCTCCTCGAGGGGGATCTGTTCGGCACGCTCGTCGATTCCGGCGAGCCGGTGCGCGTCGAGAAGCGGCTCGCCCCCCTCGAGCCGCGCGACATCCTCTGCATCGGGCTCAACTACCGCAAGCACGCCGAGGAGGGGAAGCAGGCCATCCCGCCGCACCCGGTGCTGTTCATGAAGAACTCGGGCACCGTGCAGAACCCGGGCGATCCGATCCTCCTCCCCCGGCGCCTCGAGAGCCGCGAGGTGGATTACGAGTGCGAGCTGGCGGTGGTCATCGGCAGGGAGTGCCGCAACGTCAGCCGGGAGGCCGCCCTCGACCACGTCCTCGGCTACTGCTGCGCCAACGACGTCAGCGCCCGCGACTGGCAGCGGCAGGGGGGCGGGGGGCAGTGGTGCCGGGGGAAGTCGTTCGCCACCTTCTGTCCGCTCGGGCCGGTGCTCGTGACGCGCGACGCCATCCCCGATCCCAACGCCCTCCGCATCCGCACCATCCTCAACGGCGAGGTGATGCAGGACTGGAGCACCGGCGACATGATCTTCGACGTGCCCACGCTCATCGAGTTCCTCTCGGCCTCCACCGTCCTCCGGCCCGGGACGGTGATCCTCACCGGCACGCCCCACGGCGTGGGGGCGGCGCGGACGCCGCCGGTGTTCCTGCGGGCCGGCGACAGCGTCTCGATCGAGATCGAGGGGATCGGCACGCTCACCAATCCGGTGGCCGAGGAGCAGGCGCCGCTCCTCACCGGCGTGTGATGTGGAGGCTCGTCGGCGGGAGGGAAGGATGACGGCGGGATTGTTCGATCTGCGCGGCAAGGTCGCGGTGGTGTCCGGGGCCGCCAGCGGCATGGGGCGGGCCTCGGCGCTGGCCCTGGCCGCCCACGGCGCGACGGTGGTGATGCTCGACCGCGACGTGGAGGGGATGGCGCGCACCGGCGCCGCCATCGCCGCGGCCGGGGGCGTGGCCCACGCGCGCGAGCACGACGTGTCGAGCGTCGCGGCGGCGGAGGCGCTCTTCGCCTGGATCGACGCCGGGCCGGGGCGGGTCGACTTCCTCGCCAACATCGCCGGCGAGGGGACGCTCGGCGACCCGCGCACGATTTCCCCGGCCGAGATCCGCCGGGTGCTCGAGAACCTCGTGGTGGGGCGCTTCGCGCTGTGCCAGGAGGCGGGCAAGCGGATGCTCGCCGCCGGGCGCGGATCGATCGTCAACACCGGATCGCTGGCCAGCGTCACCGGGCTCGGCCGCGGCCACATCGCCTACTCGATGGCGATGGGCGCGGTGGTGCAGATGACGCGCGAACTGTCGACCGAATGGGCCGGCGGAGGCGTGCGGGTCAACGCCATCCTCCCGGCGCAGGTGATGAATCCGTCGCTCGAGAAGCGGATCGCGGCCGACCCCCGCATGGAGCGGAAATGGCTCTCCGGGATCCCCGCCGGCCGCCTCGGCCGCCCGGAGGACATCCAGGGGCTCGTGGTGTTCCTCGCCTCCGACTCGAGCTCCTGGATCACCGGCGCCCTGATCCCCATGGACGGCGGCAACCTGGCGATGAACGCCGGCGGCAGCCGCGGCTTCGCCGATCCCCTCTCCTGACAGATGCGCCCTCCGGACCCGCCCCCATGACCAGCGCCGCCCCCGCCGATGCCGCCACGCTCCTCGACCGCTACCGGCGGATGCTCCTCATCCGTCTGGTGGAGGAGGCGCTCGCCCGGGCGCACACGCGCGGCCTGGTGCACGGGGCCTGCCACACCTACGTCGGCCAGGAGGCGATCGCCGTGGGGGTGTGCGGGCATCTGGCCCCGCGCGACACCGTCTTCAGCACCCACCGCGGCCACGGCCATGCCCTGGCCAAGGGGGCTCGGGGCCACGGCGCTGTGCGCCGAGCTGTTCGGGCGGCAGGCGGGCTGCTCGCGCGGCCGCGGCGGCTCGATGCACCTCTTCGCCCCCGAGATCGGCCTCATGGGCACCAGCGGGATCGTCGCCCCCTGCATCCTCCAGGCCTGCGGCGCGGCGTACGCGGCCAAGCTGCGGGGCGACGGCACGGTGGCCGTGGCCTTCTTCGGCGACGGCGCCGTCAACAACGGCGCCTTCCACGAGGGGCTCAACATGGCGGCGATCTGGAAGCTGCCGGTGCTCTTCGTCTGCGAGAACAACGGCTTCGCCACCGAGGTCCCCTTCGCCTACGCGAGCGCCACCCCCGACGTCGGCCGGCGTGCCGCCTCCTACGGCCTGCCGGGGCTCGAGCTCGACGGCAACGACCTCGTGCACGTCGACGCCGCGGCGCGCGAGGCGGTGGCGCGGGCCCGGGCGGGGGCCGGGCCGACGCTCCTGGAATGCCGCACCTACCGCACGCGGGCCCACGCCGAGGGGATGGGCGACTTCACCTACCGGACGCGCGAGGAGGTGGAGGCCTGGAAGGAGCGCTGCCCGATCCGTCGGCTGCGCGCCCGGCTCGCCGGCCTCGGCGTGGAGGCGGCGGTGCTCGACGGGATCGACGCCGCGGTGGCCGGGGAGGTGGCCGCGGCGATCGCCGCGGCGGAGGCGAGCCCGCCGCCCGAGCCCTCCACGGCGCTCGACGACGTCTACGCCGTGGCGGAGCCGGACGGCCCCGCGCCCTCCCCCGTGCCGGACGCGGCCGCGCGCCCCGCCACCTGGGCGCAGGCCACGCTCGAGGCGCTCGACGAGGCGATGGCGGCCGATGCCTCGGTGTTCGTGATGGGGGAGGGAATCGGCGTGCGCGGCGGCAACTTCGCCACCACCGCCGGCCTGTTCGCGAAGTACGGCGCGGAGCGCCTCTGCGACACGCCGATCTGCGAGCGCGGGTTCGTGGGGCTGGCCTGCGGCGCGGCGATGAACGGCGCCCGGCCCGTGATCGACTTCATGTTCGCCGACTTCGTCCTCGACGCCTGGGGGGAGATCGTCAACCAGATCGCGAAGATGCGCTACATGTCGAGCGGCCGGCTGTCGATGCCGGTGGTGCTGCGGGGCTGCATCGGCATCGGCCACAGCGCCGCCACGCACCACTCCGGCAGCTACTACGGCATGCTCGCCCAGGTGCCGGGGCTGCGGGTCGTGGTCCCCTCGAGCGCCGCCGACGCCAAGGGGCTCTTCACGCACGCCCTGGCCGGCCGCGATCCGGTGCTGTTCCTGGAGCACCGCGAGCTGCTCGCGGGCAAGTCGCCCGTGCCGGCGGGGCACCACGACATCCCCTTCGGCGTGGCGAGGATCGTGCGCCCCGGTCGGCACGTCACGGTGGTGGCCCTGGCGCGGATGGTGCGCCTGGTGGAAGGGGTGTGCGAGGGGCTCGCCGCGGAGGGGATCGAGGTGGAGCTCGTCGATCCGCGCACCGTCTCTCCGCTCGACACCGCGACGATCCTGGCGAGCGTGGCCCGCACCGGCAGGCTCTTGGTCGTCGACGAGCCGCCGGCCTCCTGCGGCTTCGCCGCCGAGGTGGCGGCCCGCGTCGCCGACGAGGGCTTCGACCTCCTCGACGCCCCGGTCCGCCGGCTCACGGGCGCCTTCGTCCCCACCCCCTACGCCCCGGCCCTCGAGGCGGTCGTCGTGCCCGACGCGGCCGCGGTGATCGGGGCGATCCGCGCACTGCTCGCCGAGTAGGCCCACCATGCCGCACGACATCCGCATCCCGCGCCTCGGCTGGTCGATGGAGGAGGGCACGTTCGTGCGCTGGCTCAAGCGCCCCGGGGAGACGGTGGCCCCGGGCGAGGCGCTCTTCGAGCTCGAGGGGGAGAAGTCGGTGGAGCCGGTGGAGGCGATCGACGGCGGTGTCCTCCATCCCGCCCCCGACGCCCCGGCCGAGGGGGCGGTGGTGAAGGTCGGCAGGCTCGTCGGCTGGCTGCTGGCCGCCGGCGAGG
>CAISKG010000097.1 GCA_903885855.1 uncultured Planctomycetaceae bacterium | reverse complement strand
GGCAGGTTTCCCCTCCGAGCCGCGGGCCGGCGGCCGAACGGCGCCACGAGGTTTCCATGGACGATCCCGCTCTTCCGCCGGGCGCGTGGCGCACGGGCCGCCGCGGCGTCGTGGCGGTGGCGCGGCGTGGGGACCGCTTTCTCGCCATCCGGCGCGGGCGCGCCGTCGCGGCGCCGGGGCGGGTGTGCTTTCCCGGCGGGCACGTGGAGCCGGGGGAGGAGGAGGCCGAGGCGGTGGTGCGCGAGTGCCTCGAGGAGCTCGAGGCGCCGGTGTCGGCGCGCGAGTGCGTGTGGCGCAGCGTCACCCCCTGGGGCACCGAGTTGGGCTGGTGGATCGTCGACCTGCCCGAGGACGCCGCGCTCGTGCCCCACCCGGTGGAGGTGGCGGAGATCCTCTGGCTCTCGCTCGAGGAATTGCTCGCCGAGCCCGACCTCCTCGACGGCAATCGCGACTTCCTCCGCCACGCCACGGCGGCCGGCCACTTCGGGTTGTGACGCCCTCGGCGGGGATCGTAGACTCGGAGTTTCCCCGCGATCCCCCCCCTTTTCCCCGCCGGAGCCCCGCCCGATGGAACGGACGTTCGTGATGTTCAAGCCCGACTGCGTGCAGCGCGGCCTCCTCGGGCGGATCCTCTCGAGGTTCGACGACAAGGGCCTGCGGCCGGTGGCGATGAAGATGATCCGGGTGTCGCCGGCGATGGCCAAGCAGCACTACGCCGAGCACGTCTCCAAGCCCTTCTATCCGGGGCTCGAGGAGTTCATCACCGCCTCGCCGGTGCTGGCGTGCGTGTTCGAGGGGCCGGAGGTGGTGCGGGTGGTGCGCGAGATGCTCGGCGCCACCAGCGGCCTGAAGGCGGCCGCCGGCACGATCCGCGGCGACTTCAGCTCGAGCCGCCAGATGAACCTCGTCCACGCCTCCGATTCCCCCGAGTCGGCCGCGCGCGAGATCGGCATCTATTTCACGCCGGCCGAGATCCACGCCTGGGAGCCGTCGCTCTCCTGCTGGCTCCAGGCGCCGGGGGAGGCATGAGCGGCCGGGGGCGGATGGCCCGCCCCGCCGCGGAGGGTTCATGAGCGTCCTCGTCTTCGGGCACCGCAATCCCGACACCGACGCCATCTGCTCGGCGATCGCCTACGCCGACCTGCTCCAGCGCACCACGCGCCCCGACGCCGTGGCCTGCTGCTGCGGCGCGCCGAACCAGCGCACGCAGTTCGTGCTGGCACGGGCCGGCGTGCCGGCGCCGCGGATCGTGATGGACGTCCGCCCCACGGTGGAGGACGTCTGCCGGCGCGGGATCGTCACCGCCGCCTTCGGCGATTCCTTCCACGAGGCCTACCAGCGCATGCAGGCCGCCGACCTGCGTGCCATTCCCGTGATCGACGCCGAGCGTCGCGTCGTCGGGGTGCTCTCCGTGCTCAACCTCATGGATCTCTTCTTCCACGACGAGGGGGATCCGATCCGCTCGCGCACGGTGACCACCTGCCTGCGGAAAATCCACGACGTCCTCGGGGGGGATTTCCAGCACGCCATCGAGCCGGAGAAGCGCGACGAGCTCCTGGTGATGGTGGGGGCGATGAGCGCCGAGGGCTTCACCGACCGGATGCGGCGATTCCCGGCCGAGAAGCTCGTGGTGGTGTGCGGCGACCGCCCCACGATCCAGCTGCCGGCGATCGAGCACGGCGTGCGGGCCCTGGTGCTCACGGGCAATTTCCGCCTCTCCTCGGGGCTCGTGGAGCTGGCGCGGATCCGCGGGGTGTCGGTGGTCATCAGCCCCTTCGACACCCTCAACACGACGCTGCGGCTCAAGTCGTCGCAGTTCATCGACGCGGTGGTCGACACCGACGTGGTCACCGTGCCGGCGAAGACGACCGTCGCGGAGGCGCGGGCGGTGGTGGAGCGGTCGACGCAGCCGGTGTTCCCGGTGGTGGGCGACGACGGGCGGCTGGTGGGGCTCTCCTTCAAGAGCGACCTGGTCAATCCGCCCCGGCCCAAGCTCGTGCTCGTCGACCACAACGAACTGGCCCAGGCGGTGAGCGGGGCCGACGAGGCCGACATCGTGGAGGTGCTCGACCACCACCGCCTCGGCGGCGGGCTCCGCTCGACGCAGCCGATCCGCTTCATCAACGAGCCGGTGGGCTCCACCTGCACGCTCGTGGCGCGGCAGTTCCGCGCCTCGGGCGTCGAGCCCTCGGCGGGGGTGGCGCTGTGCATGGCGTCGGGCATCATCTCCGACACCCTCTTCCTCCGTTCCCCGACGACCACCGACGTCGACCGCGACGTGCTCGAGTGGCTGCGTGGGCTGTGCGGCGAGGATCTCGACCGCTACGCCCGCGAGTTCTTCGAGATCGGGTCGGCGCTGCGTTCGAGCACGCCGGCGG
>CAISKG010000096.1 GCA_903885855.1 uncultured Planctomycetaceae bacterium | reverse complement strand
TCCCCGATGGCCGCCGCGTCCCCCTCCACCGCCGCTCCCCGCCGCCGCCCGCCGGCCGCCCAGCGGAACGGCCGGCCTGCAGGGTGGCCCGCCGCGCTTCTCGCCCTGGCCGCGCTCGCTCCGGCCGCCGCGATGGCCGACGACGGCGAGGCCTTCGAGCGCGAGATCCGCCCGCTCCTTGCCACGCGGTGCGGCGACTGCCACTCCGGCGACGCGGCCCAGGGGGGCTTCCGCGTCGAGGAGATGGATGCGGCCAGCGCCCGGACGACCGGCCGGGCCACCTGGCAGAAGGTGAAGCGGCAGGTGGCGGCGGGGGTGATGCCGCCGGCCGACGCGCCGCCCCTCGACGCCGACGCCCGAACCCGTTTCCTGGCCTGGATCGACCAGGGCGCCCTCACGCCCGACTGCAGCCAGGGGGAGCGCCCCGGCCGGGTGACGCTGCGTCGCCTCAACCGCACCGCCTACGACAACACCGTCCGCGACCTGCTGGGCGTCGAGATCGACGCCGCGGCGGCCTTCCCCACCGACGACGTGGGCTACGGTTTCGACCACATCGGCGACGTCCTCTCGGTGCCGCCGGTGCTCTTCGAGCGGGCGCTCGACGCCGCGGAACGCGTGGCCCGCGCGGCGATCTCCACCGGCGAGGCGCCCGACGCCCCGGTGCGGTCCGCCGGCGGCGGCACGCTGATCACGGAGGGGGAGATCGGTCAGGAGTTCGAGCTGCCGGCCGAGGGCGATTACCTGCTGCGCTTCGTCGCGGCGGGGGACCAGGCGGGCCCCGATCCGGTGCGCATGGGGGTGCGCGTCGACGGCCGCGAGGAGCACGTGGTCGACGTGCCCAACCGCAAGCGCTCGCCCAAGCCCTACGAGTTCCCGGTGCGGCTCGCCGCGGGCAAGCACCGCGTCGCCGCCGCCTTCCTCAACGACTTCTACGACCCCCTGGCCGCCAACCCCAGGGCCCGCGACCGCAATCTGCACGTCACCGCCATCGAGGTCGTGGGGCCGATGGGGGTGGTCGACGCGGCACTGCCTCCCGGCCACCGGCGCGTGTTCGCCACGCCCATTCCCGCCGGTCTCGACGCCGAGGCGGAGCGCCGGCTCGTGATCGACAACCTCCGCCCCCTCGTCTCGCGCGCCTTCCGCCGCCCCGCCACCGACGCGGAGCTGGAGCGCCTCGCCGGCATCCACGCCGCGGCCCGTGCCGACGGCGAGGGGATCGAGGCGGCGATGCGGGTGGCGGTGACGGCGATGCTGGTGTCGCCGTCGTTCCTGTTCCTCGTCGAGGCCGATCCCCCCGCCGGCGAGGTCCGGTCCCTCGGCGACCACGAGCTCGCCGCGCGCCTCTCCTACTTCCTCTGGAGCAGCATGCCCGACGACGAGCTCGCCGCGGCGGCCGACCGGGGCGAGGTGCACACCGAGGAGCAGCTCGTCGCGCATGCGCGGCGGATGCTGCGCGACGGCAAGTCGCGAAGCCTCGCGAACGTCTTCGCCCCCCAGTGGCTCCACCTCCGGCAGTTGGCGACGTTCTCGCCCGACCGGGGCCGCTTCCCCGCCTTCGACGAGCCGCTCCGCGCGGCGATGCGGCGCGAGACGGAGGAGTTCTTCGACGCGATCGTGCGCGAGGACCGCAGCATCCTCGAGCTGCTCGACGCCGACTGGACGATGGTCGACGAGCGGTTGGCGAAGCACTACGGCATCGAGGGGGTCTCCGGGGGTGAGTTCCGCCGCGTGGCGGTGGACCGCTCCCGGCGCGGCGGCCTCCTCGGCCAGGCGTCGATCCTCGCCGTGACGAGCAACCCCACGCGCACCAGCCCCGTGAAGCGCGGCCGGTGGGTGCTCGAGAATCTCCTGGCCGCCCCGCCGCCACCGGCGCCCCCGAACGTGCCCGAGCTCGCCGCGGGGGGCGGGCCGCTCCAGGGCACCCTCCGCCAGCAGATGGAGCAGCACCGGGCCGATCCCTCCTGCGCCTCCTGCCACCGGCTCATGGATCCGCTCGGCTTCGGCCTGGAGAACTTCGACGCCATCGGCGCCTGGCGCGACGCCGAGGGCGAGACCCCGGTCGACGCCTCGGGCGAGTTGCCCGACGGCCGCCGCTTCACCGGCCCCGCCGAGCTCCGCCGCGTGCTCCTGGAGCGGGCCGGGGAATTCCGCCGCTGCCTGGCCGAGAAATTGCTCGTCTACGCCCTCGGCCGGGGCCTCGAATATTACGACGCCTGCGCGGTGGAGCGGATCGCGGGGGTCACCGAGGCGGGGGGGGACCGCTTCTCGGTCATGGTCGAGGAGATCGTGAAGAGCCCCGCCTTCCGGCAGCGGGAGTCGGCCCCGGGCAACTGACGGCCGCCGCGGCGGTTTCGTGCCACCTCCGCCGGGTTTGCCG
>CAISKG010000095.1 GCA_903885855.1 uncultured Planctomycetaceae bacterium | reverse complement strand
GGTCGCGGGCGGCGCGGCGGCGGGGCGGCCGCAGCCGGCGAGGAGCAGCGTTCCGCCCACGGCGATCGCGGCGGCCCAGGAACTGGATGCGTTCATCGCTCGCGGCCCCCTCGCTGCCGGATCACGCGGCGTCCTCGGCCCGCGGTTTCTTGACGCCCGCCCCGGCGGAACGTGAGTATACCACCGGGCGATCGAGGCCATCGACGACTCCCCTGGAACGGCACCGCGGTGATCGAAGCCCTCAACCTCTCGGTGCGGACCGGGGACGCCACCGACGCGGTGACGATGTCGGTCGCGCCGGGCGAGCAGGTGGAGCTCGGCCGGCTCGACGCCGCCGCCGGTGATTCGGAGCGGCTCTTCGTGCCGATCCGCGGCACCGGCGCGATCCGCCTGCCGATCGCCGCCGTCGGCCAGACCTCCGTCTCCCGCCGCCAGGCGCGCATCGAGCCGCTCCCCGGGGGGCGCGTGCGGATCTCCAATCTCAGCGGCACGATCGCGATGCGCTGCACCGGCCCGGGCCCGATCGCCCCCGGCGCCGCCGTCGAGCTCGCGCTGCCGCAGAGCCTGCGCGTGGGCGCGGTCACGGTCGTCCTCGACGCCGACAGGAGCGAGGGCTCGGGGCCGGTCAGCGCCCTGATGCACGCCTTCGTCAACACGGTGGAGCAGGCCGACAGCGGCACCTTCCGCCGGAACGCGGCGCTGTCGTCGATCGTGGCCGGCATGCCGACGGCGACGATCGACGCGCTGGTGTCGTGGTGGCGGAACGTGATCGACGTCCTCCAGAGCGCCTCGAATTCCGACGACTTCTTCCAGCAGGCCGCGCGGGCCGTGGTGCGCCTCGTGGGCCTCGACGTGGGGGCGGTATTCCTCTACGAGCAGGGCGCCTGGCGGCCGGCCTGCATGGAGACCAGCGGGCCGCGCACGGCCCGGCCGAGCGCCGGCGTGCTGCGGCGCGTGCTCGAGGAGAAGCGGAGCTTCTTCGGCCGCGCCGACGCCGGCGCGGAGATCGTCTCGAGCATCGCGGCCATCGACACCTACGTCGCCTCCCCGATCGTCGACCGCGGCGGGAAGGTGATCGGCGCCGTCTACGGGCACCGCTCCCGCGAGCTCGCCGACGGCGCCGCCGCCGAGATCACCTACCTCGAGGCGCTGCTGGTGGAGACGCTCGCCAGCGGCGTGGCCGCGGGGCTTGCGCGCATGGAGCAGGAGCGGGCCTCGCTGCAGCGGAAGGTGCAGTTCGAGCAGTTCTTCTCGCCCGAACTCGCCACCCGGCTCGAGGCCGAGCCCGACCTCCTCACCGGCCGCGACGCCGACGTGACGGTGCTGTTCTGCGACATCCGCGGCTTCAGCACCGTGAGCGAGCGCCTCGGCCCCGCCCAGACGATGGAGTGGGTGGGAAGCGTGCTCAGCACCCTCTCCGAGCCGGTGGCCGCCACGGGGGGCGTGCTGGTCGACTACATCGGCGACGAGCTGATGGCGATGTGGGGGGCCCCCTCGTCGCAGCCCGACCACGCCGCCTTCGCCTGCCAGGCCGCGCGGCGGATGGCGGAGAGCGCCGCCGAGATCGACGCCCGCTGGCGGGAGGTGATCGGCGCCCCGACGCGGTTCGGCATCGGGATCAATTCCTCGCGGGCCCGCGTCGGCAACACCGGCAGCGCGCGGAAGTTCAAGTACGGGCCGCTGGGCAGCGGCGTGAATCTCGCCAGCCGCGTCCAGGGGGCGACGAAATACCTGAAGGTGCCCGCCATCATCACCGGCTCGACCCGCGAGCTGCTCGACGACTCCTTCCGGGTGCGCCGCTTGTGCCGGGTGCGCGTGGTGAACATCGTCACGCCGGTGGACCTCTACGAGCTCGACTGTGGCGGCGGCCGGGAGGCGATGTTCGGCGAGTACGAGCGGGCGCTCGAGGCCTTCGACGCCGGCGACTTCTCCCGGGCCGCGAAACTGCTCGGCAATCTGCTGGCCACCTGGCCGGGCGACGGGCCGGCGCTCGTGCTCCTCTCGCGCTCCGTCGACTGCATGATCCACGAGCCGCGCGACTTCTCGCCGGTGTGGGAGCTCGCCGGCAAGTGAGCGCGGCGGTCCGTCAGGGACGGCGGAGGGGGACGGGCCCGTCGGTGGCGTAGGCGCCGGTCCCCCCTTGCGACCGCTGCCCGTGCCACCAGCCGAGCACCACGTGCTTGGGCACGAGCAGGCCGGCGTAGTCGGTGCCCCAGACGCCCTCCTGCGGCGCGCGGCTGTGCGCGTGGCGGCTGCGCTGCGGCGCACCGCCGCCGACGTGGTAGCCGATCTCGGGCGCCGACTCCGACGATCGCGCCAGCGGCGAGACGCTCTGCGGGCAGCCCGCGCGGCGGTGCTGATCGCCGCGGAAGTGCTTCCGCTCCGTCGCCGGCCGCCCCATCGAAGGCGTGAGGGAGAGCCCGTCGTGCGCCCGACAGGCGTCGGCGGCGGCGAGGAGGACGAGCAGGCAGGCGACGCGCCGCCGGCCGATCCCGCCACGGCGCCGGTCGGGGGACTGCGGCATGCGGGCGGGTCACCGGGAGGAGGATCGGACGGAGGTGGCGGGCCGCGCCGGTCCGCCCGTTCCCCCAGATTCCCCCGTTCTTCGCCCAGCCGCCGCCGTCGCCTCCAGTGCCCCCAGTGTCCGTGGCACCGACCGCCGGCCCCGCACAACCTGCCAAACCGGAAAAGCCGATGGAAATGGGAAAGATTCCCGCTCTTGCTTCCCCGGGCGAGCCAGGATGCGCGCATCGAGCACGGAGACACTGCGCCATCAGGGCTGCCGCGTGCGGCACGGTCGATGCCGCGCCGCCGCCGTCTCGATGGCGGCGTGGCTCCTCGTGGGCTGGTGCTCGGGCTGCCCGCCGGCCTCCGGCGCGCCGCCGCCCGAGTGGCTGCCGTCCCCCTCCGAAGCCCTCGTCGACGACCTCGACGAGGGGCCCGAGGAGATCGCCGCGCCCGACGCCGATCCGGAGCCGACCGTCCTCGGCGATCCGTACCGGAATCCCTTCGACTTCGCCGGCGAGCGCCCGGTCGCGGAGCCGCTCTTCCGCCACCCGATGTTCCCCACCGCCGGCTTCTCGGGCGCCTCGAGCGTGCTCCCCTCGGAGGGGCAGGAGTCGGCGCACTTCGTGCCCATCGAGGATCGCTGGCGGATCGGGCTGCCTCCCTGGGACCGCTACGACCGCGGTCATCCCCGGCTCGACGACTATCCCTACGCGCTGGGGAACATCTTCAATCCCTACACCCAGAATCTCCTCAAGGAGGATTACCCGATCATCGGCCAGGACACCTTCCTCGATCTCCGCGCCAGCAGCCGCACGATCACCAACTTCCGCCAGGTGCCCACGCCCGACACCCCCTTCGAGTCGACCCCCACGCCCGGGCAGGAGGACTTCTTCGGCAATCCCAACGGCTTCCTCTTCCTCCAGTACTACGCCTTCGCCATGGAGCTCAACCACGGCGACAAGGCCTTCAAGCCAAACGACTGGCGGCTGCGGATCGTGCCGGTGATCAACCAGAACTACCTCGAGGTCTACGAATACGGCGTCGTGCTCCCCGACGTCGCCGACGGCCGGCGCCGTTACCGCGGCTTCGCCACGATCGAGGAGTGGTTCGTGGAGCTCAAGCTCGCCGACCTGAGCCCGAACTACGACTTCGTCTCCATCCGCGGCGGCTCCCAGCCCTTCACCAGCGACTTCCGCGGCTTCATCTTCAGCGACCTGAACCGGGCGATCCGCATCTTCGGCACCCGGCTGGCAAACCAGGACCAGTTCAACCTCGCCATCTTCGACCAGCGCGAGAAGGACACCAACAGCTTCCTCAACTCCTTCGACCCGCGCGGCCAGCAGATCCTCGTCGCCAACTACTACCGGCAGGACTTCCTCTGGCCGGGCCACACGGTGCAGACGAGCTTCCTCTGGGACCACGACCAGAAGAGCCTCCACTACGACCGCAACGGCTTCCTCGTCCGGCCCGACCCGGTGGGCCTGGCCACCCCCCACGAGGTCAACGCCTGCTACGTGGGGCTCGCCACCGACGGCCACATCGAAGCGGTCAACGTCACCAGCGCCCTCTACTACGCCTTCGGCCACGACACGCTCAACCCGCAGGCCCTGCAGCCTGTCGACATCGGCGCGACGATGGCCGCGCTCGAGCTCTCCTACTCCCCCGACTGGATCCGCTTCCGCGGAGCCGTCTTCTTCGCCTCCGGCGACAACGACATCAACGACGGCCGTGGCGGCGGCTTCGACGGGATCGTCGACAACACCCAGTTCGCCGGGGGCGAATTCAGCTTCTGGGTGCGGCAGCAGATCAAGCTCCTGGGCACGAACCTCAAGAACCTGCTCTCGATCTATCCGGATCTCCGCGCCACGAACAAATGGCAGTCGCAGGCCAACTTCGTCAATCCCGGCCTCCAGCTCTACAACGTCGGCGTCGACTTCGAGCTCACGCAGCGGACGCGCCTGGTCACCAACTGCAACCTCCTCTTCTTCGACACCACCAACGTGCTCGAGTCGTTCGTGTTCCAGGACCACATCTCCCGCTCGATCGGCACCGACCTCTCCCTGGGCGTCGAGTCGCGGCCGCTGCTCAACAACAACTGGATCTTCCGGGCCGGCGTCTCCGGGCTCGTCGTCGGCGACGGCTTCCGCGACCTCTACGGCGGGCTCGGCGGCGACATCGACAACCTCTTCGGCGCCTTCACCGACCTGGAGCTGGCCTACTGACCCCCGACCGCCGCGCGCCCGGGCAAGGCCCCGGCCACCCCCGCGCCCGGCGCCGCTTTTCACCCCCCCGCGCCCGGGCGTACGCTGGACCCCACGCCATGATCGTCCAGGAACTCCACCACATCCAGGAGCGGCACCGCTACCTTCCGGAGGAGGCGCTGCGCCGGCTCGCCGAGCGCACCGGCACGCCGCTCTGCCGGCTCCAGGAGGTGGCGAGCTTCTTCCCCCATTTCCGCCTCGAGCCGCCGCCCGAGGTCGAGGTGCGCGTCTGCCACGACATGGCCTGCCACCTGGCGGGCTCGGCCGGGCTCAAGGCCGCGCTCGAGCGCGACTGCGCCCCCGAGATCGCGGCCGGCACGGTGGCCGTCCGCCACGCCTCCTGCCTGGGCCGCTGCGACCGGCCGGTGGCGCTCTCGGTCAACGACCGCTGCTTCGTCGCACGCGGTGGCCCGCCGTGCGCGGGGCTCGTGCGCGACGCGCTGGCCGGCCGCCTCCCGCCGGCCGACGGCGACGCCGACCACCGCCCCCACGCCAACCGCCCCTGGATCGTCGAGCCCGATCCCCGGGCCCCGCCCTACGGCGCGGTGGCGCGCTTCGCCGCCGCGCCCGACGCGGAGCGGCTCATCGAGGAGCTCAAGGTCGCCGACCTGCGCGGCATGGGGGGCGCGGGGGTGCCGGCGCACCAGAAATGGAACGACGTCCGGCGGGCCCGAGGAGACGCCAGGTACGTCATCTGCAACGCCGACGAGAGCGAGCCGGGCACCTTCAAGGACCGCGAGCTGCTCACCCGCCACCCGGAGCTCGTTCTCGAGGGGGTGATCCTCGCCGGGCTGGTGACCGGCGCCACGCGCGGCTGGATCTACATCCGCCACGAGTACGCCGAGCAGATCGCGATCATGCGCGACGAGATCCGCCGGGCCGAGGCCCACGGCGCCTGCGGCCCGCGCATCGCCGGCACCTCCGCCGCCTTTCCCGTCGAGGTGTTCACGAGCCCCGGCGGCTACGTCTGCGGCGAGCAGAGCGCGCTGGTGGAGGCGATGGAGGACCGGCGTGCCCAGCCGCGCAACAAGCCGCCGCAGCTCGAGACCAACGGGCTCCACGACCGCCCCACGCTCGTGAGCAACGTCGAGACCTTCGCCTGGGCGGCCGCGATCGCCGCCCGCGGCGGCGCCTGGTACGCCGACTCCGGGATCGCGGGCTGCAAGGGGAGCCGGCTGTTCTCGATCTCCGGCGACGTCGTCCGCCCCGGCGTCTACGAGCTCCCCAACGGCACGCCGCTGCGCACGCTCGTCGAGGGCCTGTGCGGCGGCACGCACCGGCCGCTCAAGGCCTTCGCCCCCTCCGGGCCCTCGGGGGGATTCCTCCCCGCGAGGATCCCCGTCACGGCGCTGCCGCGCGGCTGGGAGAAGCGCGCCCCCGCCGAGCTGGTGGAGCGGGTCGCCGCCGGCGGCGGCACGCACCTCGACGTCCTCGATCTGCCGCTCGACCTGCAGCGCTGCCGCGATCTCGGCCTGGCGCTCGGGTCGGGGCTCGTGGTCTACGACGACAGCCGCGACATGGCCGTCGAGGCGGTGAACTGCTCGCAGTTCTTCCGCGACGAGTCGTGCGGCAAGTGCGTCCCCTGCCGGCTGGGGGCGCAGAAGATCGTGGAGATGGGGGAGGAGATCCTGGCCGGGGGCGTCGCCGCCGCCGACCTCGCCGACCGCGAGCGGCTCGGCGCGGAGCTTTCGCGCGCCATGGAGATGACGAGCATCTGCGGGCTGGGGATGGTGGCCGCCAAGCCGTTCCTCTCGGCCGTGCAGTTCTTCGGCGCCGATCTGCGCCGCCACGTCCGGGGGGAGGCGCGATGAGCGACGGCGGCGCCCTCGACCCGCTCGCGCCCGACGAGCCCGACGCCTATCCGCCGCTGCCGGAGGAGGACGGCCTCTTCGCCCGGGGCATCGACGGCCAGCTGGTGCGCATGGACAAGGTCACGGCCGCCGATTTCGACACCCGGATCACGATCCGCATCGACGGCCGGCCGGTGACGGTGCCCAAGGCGGTGCCGCTGGCCGACTCGCAGGGGAAGCTGCTGCGCGACGCCGAGGGGCGCCCCATCCCCCGGGCGACCACGATCCACGACGCCGCCACCCTGGCCTACGCCGACGATCCGGGGGGCAATCCGATCCCCGTGCTCTGCCACCAGGAGCACCTCGAGCCGGCCGGCGTCTGCCGGGTGTGCTGCGTGGAGATCGCCAAGGTGAAACGCGGCTCGATGCAGCGCGAGCGCAAGCTCCTGCCGGCCTGCCAGCACCGCGTCGAGGAGACGATGGAGGTGCAGACCATCCGCTCCCCCGACCTCGCCGCGCGCCAGCGCATCGACGCCAACGTGCGCACGCTCGTCAACCTGCTGGCCACCGACCATCTCCCCGCCGACTGGCGCTCGGCCCTGCCGGCCAACGAGCTCGGCCGCCTCGCCGAGCGCCTCGACGAGCTGGCCCTCGAGGCGCGGGCGCTGGAACGGGCCGCGGCCGCGGCGGCGGGGGCCCCGCCGCCGGACGAGGCGGCGCTCCATTTCCTGCGCCATTTTCGCCTACAAGCGCAAGCACCTCTCCAGTAGCGATCGACAAATTTACTGAATCGTTGGCGATAACACCAGGAAACCTTTTTGTGATCCCTTGTAACTCAAGTTTC
>CAISKG010000094.1 GCA_903885855.1 uncultured Planctomycetaceae bacterium | reverse complement strand
GGGCACGTTCGCCGCCTCCCAGACGTCGACCACCCCCTCCGGATCGACCGGGATCGCCCCGAGGAGCCCGGTGAAGAGCATCGCGCCGAGATCGTGGTGATCCCCGCCGCGGGCCCGCGGCCCGGCGTCCGCCGGCGTGGCGCTCGTGCCGTCCGTCGCGTCGCCGTCCTCGATCGTCGCGGCGACCAGCGCCGCCCCGAGGCGCGTGCGGTGGGCCGGCGGCAGCCGCGAGAGCGTGCACGCCAGTGCCAGCCGCACCTCGGGATCGGTCTCCCCGATCGCGAGGCGCTCGAGGGCGTCGAGGGTGATGCCGCGCACGCGCGGCTCGGCCGCCGGCCGCCGTCCCAGGACGGTGTCGAGCGGCCAGGCGTCGGCGAGGAGCCGGACCGCCTCGGCGCGCACCGCGGGCTCGGGGTCGTCGAGCAGAGCCCACAGGCGCGGCTCGTCGACGGCGCCGATCGCCCACAGCCCCCACAGGCCGCGCAGGCGCAGGGCCGCGTCGCGCCCTCCCACGAGCAGCTCGTCGAGAGCCGGCACGATCGTCGCCGATTCCCCCCGCGGATCGCCGGCGGCGTGGCGGTCGGCGAGGATGCGCAGCGCCACCCGGGCGTGCCAGCGGTCGGCCGAGAGGAGGCCGACGAGCGCCGCGGGGTCGAGGGTGGCCAGGTCGGTGCCGGGGGGCAGCGGCGGCGGCGGGGCGTCGGGCGTGGCGAGGTCGACGCGGTAGATCCGGCCGCTCGAGCGGTGGACGCCGGTCCCCTCGTGGCACTCGCCGGTGTCCGACCAATCGAGCACGGCGACCGCCCGCCCCGGCAGCGCCACGAGCTCCGTGCCGCGGAAGAAGGGGTCGCCGAAACGGGCCAGATCCTCCTCGTGGCGTCCCACGATCCCCGCGGGCGTGGCGTCGAGGCGGTCGACGTTGATCCGCCGGCCGTGGAGGTTGAGGGTCAGGAGTCGACCGCGCAGGGCCGCCGGCCAGCCCGGCTCGTCGGGCACGATCACGCAGCCGGTGTGGGCGTGGCCGCCCCCCTGGGCGTCCGCCCGGCCGTCGCGCGACTCGGTCCAATGGCGGCTCGCATCGAAGTGCTGGTGATCGGCATGGTGGCCGAGCGGCTCGACGATCCAGGGGTGCGGCTCGAGCGTGTGGGAGCGGGCGTAGTGGGCGCCGGGGAGGACGCGCCACAGGTGGCCGTTGACGGTGTTGGTGAAGAAGCCGGCGCCGCGGTCGTCCCAGTCGAGGCCCCAGGGATTCGTCGTCCCGTGGCAGAGGGCCTCGAAGACCCGGCGCTCGGGGTGGTAGCGCCAGATCCCACCGCGCAGCGGCACGCGCGCGGCGGCGTCGCCGTCCGGCGGGCCGATCTCCCCCGGCGAACTCGCGCCCGAGCGCCCGTGGAGCCAGCCGTCGGGGCCCCAGGCGAGGCCGTTGGCGAAGGTGTGGTGGCTCGACGGCGACACGGTGAAGCCGTCGAGGACCGCCATCGCCTCCGCGCGCCGCCGGGCCGGATCGGCGGCGTCGGGCTCGTCGGGCCAGCCGGGCGGCGGGAGATGACCTCCGGGGATGAAGAGGAGCCGCGGCGGGCAGAGCACCCACAGCCCGCCGCGCCCCAGGGCCACGCCGGAGAGCCCGCGCAGGCCGTCGACGAGCGTGGCCTGCCGCTCGGCCACGCCGTCGCCGTCGGCGTCCTCGAGCATCACCACGCGGTCCCCATGGGGCGGGGCGCCGGCCGCGCCCTTCTCGGCGTAGGAGAGGTTCTCGGCCACCAACAGCCGCCCGGCGTCGTCCGAGCAGGCGGCCACCGGATTGCGGATCACAGGCTCGCTGGCCAGGAGCGTGATCCGCGCCGGCAGGCGGCAGGTGACCGCGGCGAGGGCCGCGGCGGGGGGGAGCGGATCGCCGTCACGTTCGCTGTCGAGGGCCGGGTCGGCGCCGCCGGCAGACGCCTGCGCGAGGGCCGCCGCCGCCAGCAGCGGCCACACGGCCCGGCGCAGCGTCGTCGGCAGGGGCCGCGGGCCGCGGCGCGGGCGGGGGCTCGTGGCGCGGATCGGCATGCGGCGGAACCCCCCCGGTCACGAGGGGGTCCGCCGGCGCCGGCCGTCAGGAGCACCCCATGCTGTTGCCGCAATTATGGCAGAGGTAGCAGTTGCCGTTGCGCACCGTGATCGCGCCGCAGCCGTCGCAGGCCGGGGCGTCGAGCTGGAACTTGGCGAACTGCGACTGCCGGTCGGCCAGGCCGGTGCCCGGCGTGATCACCATCACGCCGGCCTGCTCGAGGCGCTTGGCCGTCGCCTCCGCGGCCGCCTTCGCGGCGGGCTTGGGCGACCCGGCCGCGAAGGCTGCCGTCGATTTCGTGGCCCGTGCGGCCTGCCCGTTGGCGGAGGCCGTGGCGGTGCCGGAGGTGCTGGGGGCCTTTCCGTGCCCATCGGCCAGCCCGCTCGCCTTCGTGGCGGCGGGCACACGCTCGCTTTCCGAGTCTCCGGCCGGGGCCTCCTCGCCCCCGGATGCCGCTCCGCCGCCGTGCATGCCGCCGGGCCGGTTGGCCTCCCGGAAGCCGGGGATGAACTCGTTGCCGAGCCACCGGAAGAGGTAGTCGACCAGGCTCTTGGCCACGGGGATGTCGGGGTTCTTGGTGTAGCCCCACGGCTCGAAGCGCGTGTGGGAGAACTTCTTCACGTACACCTCCAGCGGCACCCCGTACTGCAGGCTCATCGACACCGAGGTGCCGAAGCAGTCCATCAGGCCGCCGATCGTGCTCCCCTCCTTGGCCATCGTGATGAACAGCTCGCCCGGCCGCCCGTCGTCGTAGAGGCCGACGGTGATGTATCCCTCGTGGCCCCCCACGTTGAACTTGTGGGTGATGCTGCGGCGCGTGTCGGGGAGGCGTTCGCGGCGCGGCGCCGCGGTGACCTTGGCGGCCGCCTTGTCCGACTCGGTGCCGGTGTTGAGGGGCTGGCTCTCCTTCGAGCCGTCGCGGTAGATCGCCAGGGCCTTGAGGCCCATCCGCCAGCCCTCGATGTAGGCCCCCGCCACCTCCGCCGGCGTCGTCTCACGCGGCATGTTGACCGTCTTGGAGATGGCGCCGGAGATGAAGGGCTGCGCGGCGGCCATCATCTTCACATGCGCCTGCCAGGCGATCGAACGCTTCCCGAGGCGCGGCTTGAAGGCGCAGTCGAACACCGCCAGATGCGCGTCCTTGATCCCCCCGGCGCCTTCGATGGTGTCGTTCTTGTCGATGTAGGCCAGCACCGATTCCACCGTCGGCTCGTCGTAGCCGAGCGTGCGCAGGGCCAGCGGCACCGTCTGGTTGACGATCTTCAGCATCCCGCCGCCGGCGAGCTGCTTGTACTTCACCAGGGCGATGTCCGGCTCGATGCCGGTGGTGTCGCAGTCCATCAGGAAGCTGATCGTGCCCGTGGGGGCGAGCACGGTGGCCTGGGCGTTGCGGAAGCCGTGGCGCCGCCCCTGCTCGAGGACCTCGTCCCACACCCTGCGGGCGGCGTCCTTGAGCGCGGCGGGGCAGGCGGGATCGATCTTCTCCACCGCGTCGCGGTGCATCTGCATCACGCCGATCATCGGGTCGCGGTTGGCCGCGTACCCTTCGAAGGGCCCCACCGCCGCGGCCAGCTCGGTGCTGGTGCGGTTGGCGGCCCCGTGGAGGATCGCCGTCAGCGCACCGCAGAGGCCGCGGCCGGCGTCGCTGTCGTAGGCCAGGCCGTTGGCCATCAGCAGGCTGCCGAGGTTGGAGTAGCCGAGCCCGAGCGGGCGGTAGAGGTGGCTGTTGCGCGCGATCCGCTTGGTGGGGTAGCTGGCGTGGTCGACGAGGATCTCCTGCGCGACGAAGAAGATCCTGCAGGCGGCCGCGAAGCGCTCGACGTCGAAGCTGCCGTCGGCCCGGCGGAACTTCATCAGGTTCACGCTCGCCAGGTTGCAGGCGGTGTCGTCGAGGAACATGTACTCCGAGCAGGGGTTGCTGGCGTTGATCCGGCCCGAGTTGGGGCAGGTGTGCCAGCGGTTGATCGTGGTGTCGTACTGCACGCCGGGATCGCCGCACTGCCAGGCGCACTCGGCCATGCGGGCCATCACGTCGCGGGCCTTGTAGGCAGGCCCGGCCTTGCCCGGATCGGTCACCCAACGGGTCGTCCAGGTGTCGTCGCGCTCCACGGCCTGCATGAACTCGTCGGAGACGCGCACCGAGAGGTTGGCGTTCTGGAAGAGGATCGAGCTGTAGGCCTCGCCGTTGAAGTTGGAGTCGTAGCCCCCCTTCTCGATGAGGACGCGGGCCTTGTTCTCCTCCTTCGCCTTGCACTCGATGAATTCCATCACGTCGGGGTGGTGGATCTTCAGCGACTGCATCTTGGCGGCCCGGCGGGTCTTGCCGCCGCTCTTCACCACCGCGGCCACCTGGTCGTAGACGCGCATGAAGGAGAGCGGACCGGAGGGCTTGCCGCCGCCGGCGAGCTTCTCGCGCTGGCTGCGGAGCGTGGAGAGGTCGGTGCCGGTGCCGGAGCCGAACTTGAACAGCATGGCCTCGCTGCGGGCGAGCTCCATGATGTCCTCCATGTTGTCCTGCACGCTCTGGATGAAGCAGGCGCTCCCCTGGGGATACTCGTAGGGATTCTCCGGCATCACCACGTCGCGGCGCGCCTCGTCCCAGCGCCAGTTGCAGGGCGCGCCCTTGACGCCGTACTGGTTCCAGAGGCCGACGTTGAACCACACCGGGGAGTTGAAGGCGCCGTGCTGGTGGACGCACAGCCAGCAGAGATCACGGTAGAAGTTCTCGCCGTCGGCGGCCGACTTGAAGTAGCCGTCGGCGATCCCCCAGTCGGCGATGGTGCGCGCGACGCGGTGCACGAGCTGCTTGACGGAGTGCTCGCGCTCCGGGGTGTGGATCTCGCCGTAGAAGTACTTGCTCACCACGACATTGGTGGCCAGCTGGCTCCAGGCGGCCGGGATCTCGCAGGCGGTCTGCTCGAAGAGGACCTTGCCGTCCTCCCCCTTGATCGCCGCGGTGCGCAGTTCCCATTCGGTGGTGTCGAAGGGACTCTGCACGTCGGCCGGGCAGAAGGTCGCCGGGACCGCCAGGGGCTGCCGCGACGCCGGGCGGCGCGCCCCCTCCGAGCCGGTGTCCGGGCGGGACGGGGTGGCGGAACCGGCGGTCGGCTCGAACGCGGCCATGGGGAACTCCTGGAAATGGCGGAACGGGATACTGAAGTGTACTTTCGTATAGTCGTCCAGCAAGCCGCGTCAGGCCGTCGCGGGGGGGTTGCTGGTCGATTCAACCGGCAGGATCGGCCGGGATCGCGCGATCGGAAGAACGCAGCTCCATCTGCATGCTATCGCAAGATATTGTGTCGGCCGCGCGGCGGACCACTCCATATGGCCCCTCGCGACCGGGGCGTGAATGTAGCGTGAGGGTCCGGGTCGTCAAGAGACGTTTCGCCCCGGCAGGTTTCCCGCGGAAAAGCGTACCCCCCCGGGGTACGGCGGTCTGGTCGGGTGTCCAGTGGGCGCCTCGGGCGAGGGGCTCGGCCCGCAAGGGCCGCGCCCGGCCGTTGCGGACGCCTACGCATGTGCATAGCATGTGCAGGAGCGTTTTTGCTGCGGTTGTCTCCTCCGGCCGCTCCGGCTGGGGCGCCGCGCCGCCTCCGCCCGCCACTCTGGAGCCGCGCATGCCCCCTCTCCGCCGCCGGTCCGCCGCCGGATTCACGCTCGTCGAACTCCTCGTCGTGATCGCGATCATCGGCGTGCTCGTGGGCATGCTGCTGCCGGCGGTGCAGGCGGCCCGCGAGGCGGCGCGACGGGCCCAGTGCACCAACAACCTCAAGCAGATCGGCCTGGCCGTGGTCAGCCACCACGACGCCCGGGGCCGGCTGCCCGTCCACTCCACCGGAGCGCTGCCGGTGGGGGGGCGCTGCGGGCCGGGGCTGACGAGCTTCCTGGTCGAGATCCTTCCCTTCATGGAGGAGACGGCGCTCGCCCAATCGATCGATCGCAGCGTGGGCATGGCGGATCGGGCGACCACCGATTACACGCCCGGCGCGACGGCCCTGCGGATCTCGTCGACCCACCCCAATGCCCGGGCGGCCGCCACGGTCGTGCCCACCTTCCTCTGCCCCTCCGACTCGTGGTCGTGGCGCCCGGGCCACGAGGCGCTGCTCGGCTCGGCCCGGCCGGCGCCGGGGAGCTACGCGGGGAACGTGGGCTGGCCGATGCTGACGCACGGCATTCCCGGCCGCGGAATCCCCACGCCGGGCCTCACGCGCCACAACGGCGCGATCCCCCTGGAAACCGCCGATCAGGCCACCGTCGGGGCGTCGTGGCAGGTGGGCCGGCTGCGCCTCAAGGACATCACCGACGGGACCTCGCGCACGGCGCTGGTGGCGGAGCGGCGGATCACGAGCGTGCTCTTCGACGCGTCCGCACCGGCGACGATCCCGCCGGCGCTCTCCTCGGGCTGCGGTGGCGGCGTGAGCCGGCGCTGGCTCGGGCCCGGCGGCAGGACCGGCCCCGGCATCACCACCATCTCCAACTGGCAGTCCTTCACCACCAAGGAGCCCGATCCCGGCTATTCGCCGCTGTTGGGTCGGTCCTGGATCAGCGGCTGGACCCTCGTCGCCAACACCTACATGCACGTCTTCCCACCCAACGGCTGGAACGGCCACATCTACGGCGGCGAGGGGAGCGGCAATTACATGGCCACGCCGAGCAGCCTCCATCCCGGCGGCGTCCACCTCTGCTTCGCCGATGGCCACGTCGAGTTCGTCGAGGACGGCGTCGACATGGCCGTCTGGTGGGGCATGGGGAGCCGGGACGGCGGCGAATGACCGGCCGCATCCGGGGGGCGCGGCGGCCGTCGCCGCCGGCCCCCGGACGCGCGGTGGACCCTCAGACGACGCGGCGCCTCCGCTCGAGGAGGCCCAGGCCGCCGGTGACGATCGCCAGCACGCCGGCCAGCCCGGAGGGATCGATCTCCGGCACCGCAGCGGCGCCGGCCTGGAAGGCGAACACCGCCGAGGTGCTCGTGAAGCCGTCGGTGACGTGCGTTCCCTCCCAGGTGAAACTCAGGCGGTAGAGGCCCGGGAGCGTGAAGGCCCACTGGTAGTGGGAGTGCCCGCCGGGGGAGAGCGGCAGGGTGTTGGCGAAGTCGGTGGCTCCGGGATCGAAACTGGAGAACAGCCGGTCGACGACGTT
>CAISKG010000093.1 GCA_903885855.1 uncultured Planctomycetaceae bacterium | reverse complement strand
GGCTACGCCTCAGCGACCGCACAGGGCTGGTCTGCCGGAAGACCAACCCCTAACTTAAAACCTGGTGCCATTCGTGGGGGCAGATCTACCCCCACTGACCACGACGACGACGGTGGAGGAGCGAATCGGTGTCGCGATCGCGTTTGATGTGCCGATGCGTGAACCGCTTGTTTTCCGCAGCGAATCGCCGGTTTTCGGCCGGCACGCACGCAGGTTGCCCGGCGAAAGTCCCTCTGTAGGATGGACGTGGGGCTGTAGCTCAGTCGGTAGAGCAGCGGACTTTTAATCCGTAGGTCCAGGGTTCGAGCCCCTGCAGCCCCACTTCGGGGCGGCGGATCGGGTATGGTCGTAGCCCGGCCTCCGCGTCCCGGCCTCCGCGTCCAAGCCTCCGCAGCCCGTCACAGCCCGTCGGAAACGGTGGCCGTGCCGCCGCCAGCCCGGCTCCCCGCGAGCGCGCTTCGCCGTGGACATTCCCCCCTCACCGCATCCGCATCAGGCCCAGGGCGGGGGCACGGCCCGGCGGATCGCCGCGGCGCTCGCGATCGCCGCCGCCGCCGTGGGGGTGCGTTGGCTGCTCGATCCGGTCCTGGCACCCTACCAGCTCTTCCTCGCCCCGGGGGTCGCCGCGCCGCTGGTCACCTTCCTCCACGGCGCGGGGCCCGGCTGGCTGACGCTCGTCGTCACCACGGCGGCGTCGGTGGTGCTGTTCGTCGCGCCGCACATGGATCCGGGTGAGCCGATCACCGGCCCGGTGCTCGCCGGGCTCCTCAACACCGCCGCCGCGATCGGCGGGATCCTCGTCATCGCGGCCCTGCAGCGCTCGCGCACCCACGCGCAGCGCCAGGCCGAGGCCGCGGTGTCGGCCGAGGAACGCGCCCGGCGCCGCGACACCTACCTGCGCGAGTTCATGGATCACACCTCGGCGCTGATGTACGTCAAGGATCTCGAGGGGCGCTACGTGCTCGTCAACAACCGCTTCGGCGAGATCTTCCCCGAGATGAAGGACCGCTGGCAGGGCACCCGCTCCGATGCCTGGCTCCCCCCCGAGACGGCGCGGAAGCGCGTCGCCATCGACGACTCGGTCATCGACTCGGGGAAGTCGGAGACCTACGAGGAGACCGTGCCGCTGGCCGACGGCCGCCACACCTGGGTGTCGGTGAAGTTCCCGATCGTCGACGACGCCGGGCGCACGATCGGCATCGGCGGCGTCTCCACCGACGTCACCGAGCTCCACAACGCCCGGGCCGACCTCGAGCGCAAGGAGCAGGTGCTCCGCAACCTGATCGAGATCCAGGAGCAGGAAAAGCAGCTCCTGTGCCGCGAGTTCCACGACGGGCTCATCCAGTACGCCGTGGGGGCGAAGATGCTCCTCGAGAGCCTGCGCCCCGCCAGCCTCGGCCCCACCGAGCTCGGCGCCTTGGACGACGCCATCCTCGCGCTGGCCCGGGGCATCGAGGACGGGCGGCGCGTGATCCGCGGCATCCGCCCGGTGGAGCTCGACGACCTCGGCCTCGCCGCGGCACTGGGGGCCCTCGTGCACGAGGCCGAGGCCGCCGGGATGGCGGTCGACGCGACGATCGATTCCGACGGGGCCGAGCTGCCGTCGTCGCTCCATGTGACGGTCTACCGGATCGTGCAGGAGGCCTTCTCCAACATCCGCCGCCACAGCCAGGCGCGGCACGCCCGGCTGCTCTTCGCCCGCCGCGGCGACGAGATCGTGGTCGAGGTGGGCGACGACGGCGTGGGCCTCGCCGCCGACGAGGCCTCGAGGAAGGGCTTCGGCATCACCGGGATGCAGGAGCGGGCCCGGCTCCTCGGCGGCGAGTGCCGCGTCACCGGGGGCCCGGGCGCGGGGACGACCGTGCGGGTGCGGCTCCCGATCCCCGGAGCGGCGGCCGACATGCCGCACGCCGAGCCCGGCATGGCGGCCGGGTGAGCCGAGGCGAAACCCGCCCGGCGCGTCAGCCGGCGCCGAAGAGCGCCTCGACCGGCGCGGCGAGGACCTCGGCGGGGGAGTGGCCGCGGCGGCGCAGCGCGTCGATCGACAGGCTCGCCGCACGCTTCGCCAAGCGGCGGCCGGAGGGGTCGCGCACCAGCGGCACGTGGCGGAAGGCGGGGGAGGGCCAGCCGAGGGCCTCGGCGAGGAGGATCTGCCGGGCGGTGCTCGTGAGGAGGTCGGCCCCGCGCACCACCTCCCCGATCCCCATGGCATGGTCGTCGGCCACCACGGCCAGCTCGTAGGCGGCCAGATCGTCGCGCCGCCAGACGACGAAATCGCCGAAATCGACCCCCGCGGTGCGGTGCACCAGGCCGGAGGCAGGATCGCCGGCGAGCGGATCGGCGAAGGCGATCGTGCGCCCCAGCGGCACGCGGAAGCGCCACGGCACCCCGCCCGGGGCGCTCGCCCGCTCCACCCTCACAGGCCGTAGCGCGGGGGGAAAGAGGGGCTCGCGCACGTCGTCGCCGCCGCCGTCGGGGTCGTGGGGCGCGAGCCCCGCCTCCTCGACGTCGCGGCGCGAATGGGGGCTCGGATAGATCGCCCCCGCGGCCTCGAGGCGCCGCCACACCTCCAGAAACCACTCCCCGCGCTCCGACTGCCGGTAGGGGCCGCAGGGGCCGCCGACGTCCGGGCCCTCGTCCCACTCCAGCCCCAGCCAGCGCAGGTCGGCGATCGCGGCGGCGACGTAGGCCTCCTTGCAGCGCGGCCGGTCGAGATCCTCGATCCGCAGCACGAGCGAGGCCCCGGCGGCGGCGCGCGCGGCGGCATGGAAGGTGCGCGCGTGGCCGAGATGGAGCAGCCCGGTGGGCGTGGGAGCGAGCCGGCCGCGGAGCGCGGGGGACGGCATCGTCACACCAGCCACCAATCGCCCGTGGCCAGCACCCAGGCCCCGAGGGCGAGGTTCGTGGCCGCGTGGGCGAGGATGCAGTCGATCGGACGGCGCGTGGCCGCGGCGATGCCCGTGACGGCGGCGAACCACGCCAGCGCCGCGCCGGCCTCGGCGGGATGGCTGACGATCGCCCAGGCGGCACAGGCCGCGGCCGCCGCCGGCGTCACCAGGCCGAAGGGGACGCGGCGGAAGTCTTCGTCGACGACGTAGCGCATGAGGAAGCCGCGCAGGAAGAGCTCCTCCACCAGCGGGATCAGGACGACGAGCCCGAAGCCGCGGACGGCGAGCCAGAAGAGCGCGGTGGCCGCCCCTTCCCCCCACGTGGCGAAGGGGTCGAAGGCGGCCCGCGCCCCCATTCCGAAGAGCCATCCCTGCCAGCCCGCGTCGCGCTGCAGGCCGGCGAGGGCCACCCACGGGATCACGAGCGCCGCGCCCAGGAGAGGCGGCCACCAGGAGGGGCGGCCCAGCCAGGGACGGATCGACCGCCAGCGCCAGGCGACCAGGGCGATCGTCACCGCCATCCGCACCGCGTAGGCCGCCGGATAGGCCGAGAAGGGAATCCCCAGGATGCCTGCCAGCCCGCCGCCGTCCGGGGAGGGCTCGATGCCCTCGAGGGCCAGAAAGGCGGCCAGCGGGAGGGCGCAGGAGGTCCAGGGGTGGTCGGGGCCATGGTCGGGGCCGGGGGCGGGCCCGGAATCGCCCGGGAGGGGCTCCCCCGGGGCCGGGGCAGCCGGTGCCCCGGGGCGCCCGCCGGTGCCCGCGGCGTCGGCAGGGCTGCCGGGCGAGGGGGGCTCGGGGGTGGCATCGACGGGCATCGACGGGGCTCCGGCCGACCCGGGAGGCCGGGGCGGGATGCAGGTCATCTGTCCTCATTGGGCCCCGGGGAGTATAGTGGCGGATTCTTCCACGGTGCCTCCCCCAGGGCACCGAGCCGCCGGCGATCGCCGCCGATCCGGTCCGGGGGCACGCCCCGTGTGTCCCTCCCGCCCCGTCCCCGCCTTGTCGCCTTCCCCGTCCCGTTTCCCCCCTGCAGGTGCACCGGTCCCATGGATCTGACGAAGCTCCGCAACATGGGCATTTCGGCCCACATCGACTCCGGCAAGACCACGCTCTCCGAGCGCATCCTCTACTACGCCGGGCGCATCCACCGCATCCAGGAAGTGAAGGGCGACGGCGACGGCGCCACCATGGACTACATGGATCTCGAGCGCGAGCGCGGGATCACGATCACCAGCGCCGCCACGAGCGTGCGCTGGCACGACTGCGACATCAACCTCATCGACACCCCGGGCCACGTCGACTTCACCGTCGAGGTGGAGCGCAGCCTGCGCGTGCTCGACGGCGCGATCCTCGTGCTCTGCTCCGTGGGCGGCGTGCAGAGCCAGTCGATGACCGTCGACCGGCAGATGAAGCGCTACAAGGTGCCGCGGCTGGCGTTCGTCAACAAGATGGACCGCACCGGCGCCAACTACGACCGCGTCGTGCTGCAGCTCAAGGAGAAGCTCGGCTGCGACCCCGTGCCGATGCAGATCCCGATCGGCAAGGAGGACAAATTCCTCGGCGTCGTGGATCTCGTGCGCATGAAGGCCGTCTACTTCGACGGCGACAACGGCGAGAAGGTGCGCGAGGAGGCCATCCCGGCCGAGCTCGAGCAGGCGGCCAAGGACGCCCGCCACGCGATGCTCGAGGCGCTGGCGATGTACTCCGACTCGCTCATGGAGAAGCTCCTCTCGGAGGAGCAGCCCACCGAGGACGAGATCCACGCCATCGTCAAAGGCGCGGTGCAGAGCCAGAGCATCACGCCGGTGTTCTGCGGCTCCGCCTACAAGAACAAGGGCGTGCAGACGCTCCTCGACGCGGTGGTGCGCTACCTTCCCAATCCGCTGGAGCGGAAGGTGATCGCCAAGAAGTGGGACAAGCCCGACGAGGCCTTCGACCTCACCCCCGATCCGGCCAAGCCGCTGGTGGCGATGGCCTTCAAGATCGTCGACGACCCCTACGGCCAGCTGACCTTCATGCGGCTCTACCAGGGCTCGATCAAGAAGGGCGAGGCCTACATCAACCAGCGCACCAGCCAAAAGCAGCGCTTCAGCCGGATCGTGCGGATGCACGCCGACAAGCGCGAGGAGATCGACTCCGCCGAGGCGGGCGACATCGTGGCGGTGATGGGCGTCGACGCGGCCAGCGGCGACACCTACGCCTCCGAGCAGAAGTACTGCACGCTCGAGAGCATGTTCGTGCCGGAGCCGGTCATCAAGATGGCCATCAACCCGGTCAACCGCGACGGCCTCGACAAGCTCGGGAAGGCGCTGCAGCGCTTCACGCGCGAGGATCCCACCTTCCGCATGACCACCGACGAGGAGACCGGCGAGACGCTGATCGCCGGGATGGGCGAGCTCCACCTCGACATCTACGTGGAGCGGATCAAGCGGGAATTCAAGGTGGAGGTGGCCGTCGGCGCGCCGAAGGTCAGCTACCGCGAGGCCCCCACCAAGGGCACCGCCTACGACTACAAGCACAAGAAGCAGACCGGTGGCTCGGGCCAGTACGCCCACATCATCGGCCACCTCGAGCCGCTCCCCGAGGACGAGCCCGAGACCTTCATCTTCGAGGACGCCGTCGTGGGCGGCCGCGTGCCGCGCGAGTACATCCCCTCGGTCGAGAAGGGCTTCCGCGCCGTTCTCGGCAAGGGGCCGATCGCCGGCTTCCCGATCGTGGGCGTGAAGGCCACGCTCGAGGACGGCTCCTACCACGACGTCGACTCCTCCGACATGGCCTTCCAGATCTGCGCCCGGGCCGGCTTCCGCGAGGCCTTCCTCAACACGAAGCCCGTGCTCCTCGAGCCGATCATGAAGATGGAGGTGGAGGTGCCCTCCGACTTCCAGGGCGCCGTGACGGGCGAGCTCAACAAGCGCCGCGGCTTGATCGTGAGCACGGAGACCGTGGGCAACACCTCGACGATCATCGCCGAGGTGCCGCTGGCGGAAACCTTCGGCTACTCCACCGACCTGCGCAGCATGACGCAGGGCCAGGGGGTGTTCACGATGGAGTTCTCGAAGTACCGGCCCACCCCCGGCAACATCCAGAAGGAGATCATCGAGGAGAAGAAGAAGGCCGACCTGGCCGCCGCCAAGTGAGCGG
>CAISKG010000092.1 GCA_903885855.1 uncultured Planctomycetaceae bacterium | reverse complement strand
GGCTCGTCGGCGACGCGCGGCGGCGCGAACCACGCCGCCGGCACCGCGGCGGCGCCGGCCGGCTTGGCCCCCTCCGCGGCCGCCAGCTTGCCGTCGGCCAGGGCCCACAATTCCCCCAGGCTCTCGACCACGACGGGGGAGTGGAAGCCGAACTGCTGCTCCACCTTGAGCGTGGCGTCCATGCGGTCGAGGCTGTCCATGCCCAGGGCCTCGAGGCGCGTGTCGTACGCCAGCTCCTCGGGCGCCAACTCCCGCCCCACCTCGCCGGCCACGAGCTCGTTGACCAGGCGGATCGTCTTCGGGGCGAGCGTCGTCGGGTCGACCTTGGGCAGCGCCGCGCCGGCGGCGAAGCGCCCCTCGGAGGGCCCCAGGAAGGCGTGGGAGCGCACGAAGACCGGCGCCTGCGCGCCGTCGACGTCGTACCAGCGCTCGAGGAAGCCGTTGGTCTCCTCGCGCGTGGCCCGCGGCAGCGTGCCCCGCGGCAGCACCTCGGCGTGCATCGTCACGCGCCGGCGCGGCAGGAAGAAGACGAGCGACAGGAGCGCCCAGCCGAGGTTGCGGGCGATCGTGGGCACCAGCGGCGGCAGGCCCCCGGTGGCCGCGCAGCTGAAGCTGCTCCCCCACACGCCGCGCGTGCGCACCAGGACCACGTTCACGTCGGGGCAGCGCGAGAGGATCTCGTGCACCGCGCGGGCCGAGCCCACCACCTCGGCGTTGCCGCGCTGGAGCCGGCCGGAGGGGTAGATGAGGAAGCTGTCGCCGGCCTGCACGCGGGCCACGACGGCGTCGATCATCTCGCGCGTCTTGGCCTGCGCGTCGCGGCTCTGGGCGGTGAGATCGGGCACCTCGAAGGCGTCGGCCAGCCACATCAGCGGACGCACCGGCAGGAGCCGGTAGACGCCGCTGAACACCAGCGGCCGCAGGCTCCTCCCCAGGCGGAGGTGCGAGAGCACCAGCGGCGGATCGACGTAGGCCGGATGGTTGGGGAGGACGAGCGTCGGGCCGGAGAGCCGCGCGAGCCCCTCGGCCCCCTCCACCCGCACCGAATAGCGGAGGCGCAGCAGGAGCCCGGCGACCCACCAGAAGAGCCGGTTGAGGAGGAGTTTCACGGGCGGCGATCCCCTGTGCCGGCGGGACCCCGGCCGGCAGGATGGTAGGATCGGCCCCCATGGTGGTTTCCGTCAAACGGCTCGAGAAGCGCTACGGCCCCACCCTGGCCCTCGGCGGCGTCAGCCTCGAGGTGGAGCCGGGCACGCTCTTCGGCCTCCTCGGCCAGAACGGCGCCGGAAAGACGACGCTCGTCAAGATCCTCCTCGGCCTCGTGGCCCCGACGGCGGGCGAGGCCGCCCTCCTCGGCCGCCCCGTGGGCACCTCGTCGGCCCGGCGCGAGGTGGGCTACCTGCCCGAGGACCACCGCCTTCCCGAGTACCACACGAGCGCCAGCCTCCTCGACCTCTACGGCGCCCTCCAGGGGATCCCCCGGCGCCAGCGCCGCCGGCGGGCCGCCGAGCTGCTCGACCTCCTCGGCCTCGGCGGCCGCGAGCGCCTCCGCATCCGCGGCTACTCCAAGGGCATGAAGCAGCGCCTGGGGCTGGCGCAGGCCCTGCTCCACGCCCCCACCGTGCTGTTCCTCGACGAGCCGACCGACGGCGTCGATCCGGTGGGGCGCAAGGAGATCCGCGACCTGCTCCTCGAGGAGCGGCGCCGCGGGGTGACGGTGTTCGTCAACAGCCACCTCCTCGGCGAGGTCGAGCAGCTCTGCGACCGGGTGGCGATCCTCCGCAAGGGGCAGATCGTGGTCGCCGGCACCGTGGCCGACCTGACGGCCGCCAAGGCGAGCTGGCTCGTCGGCTTCGACCGCGCCCCGCCCGCCGGCCTCGACACCGCGGGCCTGCGGCTCGAGGCGACCGACGAGCCGGGCATCCTCCGCCTCCACGTCGACGGCGCCGCCGCGGAGGCCGACGCCTCGGCCGCGCTCGACCGCTTCCTGGCCGCGGCCGGCGCGGCCGGCCTGCGGCTGCGCCACCTGCGCCGCGAACGGGCCTCCCTCGAGGAGCGCTACCTCGAGATCGCCGGCGGAGGGCCCGCGGCATGACGCCCCCCGCCCCGCGCGTGCCGGTGCACCCGTCCACGCCGCGTGCCTTCGCCGCGATGCTCCGCGACACGTGGCGCGAGTTCCTCGACGCGCGCGTCCTCTACCTGCTGCTGCTGGCGATCGTGGCGCTCTTCGCCGTGGCGCTCACCGGACGCATCGAGGCGCTCCCCGGCGGGAAGCAATACCTGGAACTCGCGGCCCGGGCGATGGCCGCCGACCTGTCGGGGTTCGACCTGGCCAACCAGCCCCTCACCGACGTCGCCGGACGCCTCGAAGGGGCGGTCTACCAGGCGACCGGGGCGGAGCCCGAGGGGGCCGACCTGCCCGGCTCCCCCTGGCGGCTGACGCTGACGCGCACCTTCGTGCCCCTGGTCGTGCCGCCGGCCGGCGACGCGGAGATCGCGGAGCGCTTCGGCCGCATCGCCGACGGCGAGCTGTGGCGCGTGACGGCCATCGAGGAGACCGGCTCCGACTGGGCGCGCCGCGTGGGGTCGCAGACCTGGCGGCTGGAGGTGGCGCCGGGGCGCGACCTGAAGATGCTCTGGATGCATTCCTTCACCCTCCTCGGCGGCACGCTGCCGATGACCGGCGAGCGGGGCGCGCCGCTGGGCCTGGAGGTGCTGATCCTCCAGAAGCTCCTGGCCACGGGCATCGGCGGCACGATCCTGCTGTTGGTGTGCGTGGCGGTGACGGCGGCCTTCGTCCCCAACATGGTCCGCAAGGGCACGCTCGAGCTGCTGCTGGTGCGCCCCATCCAGCGCTGGCAGCTGCTGGTCTTCAAGTACATCGGCGCGCTGCTTCTGGTGGCCGGGCTGCTCGGGCTCCTGGTGGGGGCGGTGTGGGCGATCACCTGGATCCTCGCCGGCATCCGCTCGGCCGGCATCCTCCTGGCGCTGCCGAGCCTGCTGGTGTTCTTCGCGCTCCTGCTGGCCGTGAGCGTGCTGGCGGGGGTGATCACGCGGAGCGTCACCTCGGCGCTGTTGGTGACCGTGGCCTACTGGGCGGTGCTGTTCATCGCCGGCCAGCTCCACAACCAGGTGGTGGAGAGCCGGATCCGCGAGGAGAGCGTGGGCAAGCCGCGGCCGATGCGCTTCGCCGACACCCTCCGCGGCCGCGCGCCCGAGCCCCAGGCGGCGCCGCGGCCGGGGCGCACGCCGCTGCACCGCACGACGCTCGGGCGCGTGACGGCGGCGGTGTACGCCGTCCTGCCGCACACCGAGGATCTCGACAACCTCGTCGACCGCCAGCTGATGCGCGACTACGCCGTCTCCGGGCCGTTCCGGGCGCTGATGGAGAGCGACGACTTCTCCTGGCAGAGCGGCGTGGGGCTGTCGCTCCTCCACACCGTCGCCTACCTGGGACTGGCCTGCGCGATCTTCTCGCGCCGTGATCCCTGAGCCGCGCCCGCCGCGAGGCACGCCATGCCCGACCACCCTCCCCTCCACGCCGCCGGGGCCCTGGAGCTCGCAGCCTGGATCCGCGACGGGGCGGTATCGAGCGCCGAGGTGGTGGAAGCGTTCCTCGAGCGGATCCATCGCCTCGACGGGGGCCTGTCGTCGTTCGTGACGGTGTACGACGACGCGCTGGCCCAGGCCCGCCGCAAGGACCGCCTCCGCGCCTCCGGCCGGCCCCTGCCCCCGTTCCACGGGGTGCCGATCGGAATCAAGGATCTCAACGTCGTCCGCTTCCGCACCACGCGCTTCGGCTCGCGTGCGCTGCCGCGGATCCCCCTCCCCTTCGACGACCGCGACGTGCGCGTCCTGCGGCGGGCGGGGTTCGTGATCGTGGGCAAGCTCGCCACCAGCGAGCTGGGGGCGCTGCCCTTCACCGAGCCCGACATCCACCCCCCGACGCGCAATCCCTGGGATCCCTCCCGTACCTCCGGCGGGTCGAGCGGCGGGTCGGGGGCGGCGGTGGCGGCGGGGCTGCTGCCGCTGGCCCAGGGGTCGGACGGCGCCGGGTCGATCCGCATCCCCTCGTCCTACTGCGGGCTGGTGGGGATCAAGCCCTCGAGCGGCCGGATCCCCAACCTCTTCGGCCTCCCCGACCGGCGTATCCTCTACACGTCGGGGCCGATGGCCCGCACGGTCTCCGACGCCGCGGCGCTGCTCGACGTCATGGCGGGCATCGACACCGGCCGCACGCACTGGGCCCCGCCCCCGGCGCGCCCCTTCGCCGAGCGCCCGGCGCGGAGCCCCCGCCTGCGTTTCCGGATGACGCTCGAGAGCCGCGTCACCGACACCGCCCCCGAGGTGGCCGCCGCGGTGCGCGAGACGGCGCGCCTCCTCGAGCGCCTCGGGCACTCCGTCGAGGAGGGGTCGCTGCCCGACACCGCGATCGACGACTTCCTCCCCCTCTGGCAGGATCTCATCGGCGGGATGCCGCTGGTGCGCTGGAGCCGCGCGCAGCCGGTGACGCGCTGGCTCCACGAGGGGGCGCTGGCCAACCGGCGCGCGGGCCTCGACGTGGCCGCCCGCTTCGACCGGCTCCTGGCCACCTTCGCGCCGGCCTTCGCCACGGCCGACGCCTGGCTGATGCCGACGGTGGCGGTGACCGCGCCGCGCGTGGGGGCGCTGGCGGGCCTCGCGCCGCGCGACGCGTTCCTGGAGGCGGCACGGCTCGGGGCCTTCACGGCGCTGGTGAATCTGGTGGGACTGCCGGCGGTGAGCCTGCCGGCCGGGCTCTCCGCCGCCGGGCTGCCGATCGGCGTGCAGTTGGTGGGGTCGATGTTCGGCGAGGCCGACCTCCTGGCGGTGGCGTGGGACCTCGAGGAGGCCCGACCGTGGCGCCGTCTGGCGCCGGGATACGGCGACGCCGCGCCCCCCGGCGACGACGCCGCCGGGGCGGGGATCCGTGTGGCCCGATTCGGGCAAAACGGGTAAGGTGTGCCCCGCGGAGAGCCCCTCCAGGGGACCCGGCAGGCAGGGAGTGCCCCCGTCGGCAGACGCCGGGCACCGGCCGGCGTCGGGGGGCGCCGATCCACCCAACACGCGAGGGATCACGTGGCAGGACGCAGGCGGGGCGGTGCGGCAGGGATGCCGTGGGACGGGTGGTGCACGCTCGGGGCGCTGCTGGTCGCCGTGGGCGTCGCCTCGGCGGCGGCGGGGGCCGGCTTCGCCCCCAGCGAGAAGGTGCTTCCGGCGACGACCCGCGCGTGGGCCAGCGCCGCCGATGCGGCGGCCTTCCGCGAGCGCTTCGACCGCTCCGCGCTCGGCCGGCTGTTCGACGAGCCCGCCATGCAGGATTTCTACGACGCCCTCGACGAGAAGCGTTCGAGCGTCGCCGGAGACCGCCTCGGCTTCGGCATCACGCCCAAGGAACTTTCCGGCGTCAACGGCGGCGAGATCGTGGCCGCCGCGGTGGAGGGGGCCGAGGGCAAGCTCGCCGGCCTGCTGCTGGTCGACACCACCGGGCACGACGCCGAGGTGCCGGCCCTCCTCGAGAAGGTCTACGCGCGCCTCGGGGAGAAGGGGGGCAAACGCGTCGCCGGGCCGGAGGGGATCACGGCCTTCGAGCTCCCGCCGCTCGAGCCCCGGGAGGGGGAGGCGGCGCCTCCGGTCCCGCCGGCGCCGCGGCGCCTCGCGTACGCCGTCGCGCCCGGCGCCCTCGTGGCGGGCACCGACGCCGCCGCGGTAGCCGCCACGCTCCCCCACCTCGCGGCCGGCCGCGACGACTGCCTCGATTCGCTCGAGGCCTTCCGCACGATCATGGAGAAGACCGGCGCCGACGTGCCGGCCGGCGTCGCCACCGGCCGGTGGTTCGTCGATCCCCTCGCCTTCGCCGAGGCCCGGCGCCGCGACCGCCCCGCCCCCAAGAAGCCCTCCAAGCGCAAGCCGGTCGACTACCTGGAGATGGCACGCCGCAACGGCTTCGACTGCATCCGCGGCGCCGGGGGCACGATCTTCTTCGGCGAGGGGCGCGTCGACCTGCGCCACAACACGCTCGTCTACGCCCCCGCCACCTCGACCTCCGGCGAGGGGCGCTACGAGAAGGCGGCGCGGATCCTCGACTTCCCCAACGTGCCGGCGATCACCCCGCCCCCCTGGGTGCCGGGCGACGCGGCCAACTGGATGGGCCTCCGCTGGGACCTGCCGGCGGTGTTCCGGGCCCTCGAGCCGCTCGTCGACGACATGGTCGGCGAGCCGGGCGTCTTCGACGACGTGATCTCGAGCCTCAAGGAGGATCCCGACGGGCCCCAGATCGACGTGGAGAACGACCTCATCCGCCACCTCGCCGGCGCGCTGTGCGTGGCCGGCGACAGCGTCACCCCCTACGACGTCGACTGCGAGCGGACGCTCATCGCGCTGGAGACGACCGACCCCGAGACGGTCGCCGAGACGATCGCCAAGAGCATGGCCACCGAGGCCAACACGAAGCGCGTCGAGTACGGCGGCCACGTGATCTGGGAGACGGTGCCCGACGAGGAGGGCAAGGCCGGCCGCTCGACGCGCGTGCGCACCGCCGAGGACGACGACGACCGCCCGCGCGGCTCGCTCGGCGGCGATGCCGAGACGTCCGCCTTCCCCAACGGCGCGGTGGCGGTGGCCAAAGGCCACGTCCTCATCGCCTCGCACCGCGACATCCTCGAGAAGGTGCTCGACGGCAAGGCCCCTCCCTTCGAGGAGCGGGCCGATTACCGCGAGGCGGTGGAGCAGCTCGCCGCGCTCCTCCCCGGCGACGTGGCGATGCGCACCTTCGCGCGCACCGCGTCGATGGTCCGCCCCACCTACGAGCTCCTCCGCGCCGGCAAGGGGCCGGAGAACAAGAGCCTCACCGGCCGGCTGGCCAACGCGCTTCTCGACGCCCGCGACAATCCGGGCAGCGGGTTCGGCAAGAAGCCCAAGGGCCCCCGCGCCCCGCGGATCGACGGCACGAAGCTGCCCGAGTTCGAGCGCATCGCGGGCTACTTCGGCACCGCGGGGATGTCGATGCAGACCGTGCCGGAGGGCTGGATGTTCGTGGGGGCGTCGCTGTGGGACGGCGGCGAGCCCGCGCTCTCCTCCGGGGGCGACGCCGCCGAGCCGGCCACCCCGGCCGACGAGGCCTCCGGCACCGCCGACACCCGCGCCGCGGGGCCCACGGTCAAGTAGCGCCCCGCCGACTCCATCAGCCAGAGCCGACACCACCCCGTGCCGCACGCCGACGTGATCGTGATCGGATCCGGCGCCATGGGCGCCGCGGCGGCGGCGGCGCTCGCCGGGCGGGGCGCGGCGGTGCTCGCGCTCGATCGCTTCGGCGTGCCGCACGACCGCGGCAGCTCGCACGGCGCCACGCGGCTCATCCGCCGCGCCTACTTCGAGCACCCCGACTACGTCCCGCTGCTCCACGAGGCCTACCGCGGCTGGCGCGACCTGGAGGCGGCGTCGGAAACGCGGCTCCTCGTCCCCTGCGGCCTGCTCCTGGGCGGGCTTCCCGGGAGCGAGGCGGTGGCCGGCGCGCTCCACGCGGCGGCGCTCCACCGCCTCGACGTGGAGCGGCTCCCGGCCGTCGAGGCGGCGGCCCGCTGGCCCGAGATCCGCCTCGACGACGACTGGATCGCCGTCTGGGAGCCCGGGGCGGGCTACCTGCTGGTGGAGGAATGCATCCGCGCCTTCGCGGCGCTGGCCCGGCGCCGTGGGGCGCGCCTCGAGGCGGGCGTGACCGTGCAGGCTTGGCGGGCCGGGCCCGACGGCGTGGCGGTGGAGACCGACCGGGGCTCCTTCCACGCCGACCGGCTCGTGATCACGCCCGGCGCCTGGGCCGAACACCTCGTGCGGCTGCCGCGGATTCCCTTCCGCGTGCTGCGCAAGTCGCTGTTCTGGTACCGCCCGCCCCCCGCCGCCGCGGCCGCCTTCGCCGCGGGGCGCCTCCCCTGCTTCGCCTTCGACACCCCCGCCGGCTTCCACTACGGCTTCCCCGCGCTCGACGCCGACGGCGTGAAGATCGCCGAGCACAGCGGCGGAGCGACCGTGGCCGACCCGCTTTCCGTCGACCGTGGCCTCGACGCGGCCGAGGAGGCGGGCGTGGCGGCGGTGGCCCGGGCCCGGCTGCCGCGCCTCGGCCACGATCTCGTGCGCCATGCCGCCTGCCTCTACACGATGACCCCCGACGCCCACTTCGTGATCGGCCTCCATCCCGACGCGCCCCGCGTGGCGGTGGCGGCGGGCTTTTCCGGCCACGGCTTCAAGTTCGCAAGCGCCGTCGGGCCGATCCTCGCCGACCTCGCCCTCGAGGGGCGCTCGCACGCGCCGATCGGCTTCCTCGCCCCGGGGCGATTCGACGCCGCGGCTGACCGACGGCCCCGCGGCTGACTGTCCGTGGAAAAAGTCATCCATGACCTTTTTCCACGTGTGGGCACCCTGAAAAAGCCAAGGTTTTTCACGGGTGCCTGCCGCCGCATCCGGCGGCGGATCACTGTGTCCACAGC
>CAISKG010000091.1 GCA_903885855.1 uncultured Planctomycetaceae bacterium | reverse complement strand
CGGGTCGGCCTGGAAGAGCGCGAGGATGTCGATGAACGACGAGCCGACGAGCGGGTCGCCGCCGAGGCCGACGCAGGTGCTCTGGCCGTGGCCGAGCTGCGTCAGCTGCCACACCGCCTCGTAGGTCAGCGTGCCGGAGCGGCTCATCACGCCCACGTGGCCGGGGGTGTGGATGTAGCCGGGCATGATGCCGATCTTGCACTGGCCCGGGGTGATCACGCCGGGGCAATTGGGGCCGACGAGCCGGCTCTTCGAGGCGCGCACCACGGGCATCACCCGGGCCATGTCGATCACCGGGATCCCCTCGGTGATGGCGATCACCAGCTCGATCTCCGCCCCCACCGCCTCGAGGATCGCGTCGGCGGCGAACGCCGGCGGCACGAAGATCATCGTGGCGTTGGCCCCGGTGGCGGCCACCGCCTCGGCGACGGTGTCGAAGACGGGCAGGTCGGCGACGGTCTCGCCCCCCTTGCCCGGCGTCACGCCCCCCACCATCCGCGTGCCGTAATCGAGGCAGCCGCGCGTGTGGAACTCCCCCACCTTCCCGGTGATGCCCTGGCAGATGACGCGCGTGTCGCGGTTGACGAGGATGCTCATGGTGGATCGGTCGGGTGAAAGGGGGACGGGGATGGAAAGGACGACTCGGCCGGCGCGGCCCGCGATCAGGCGCTCGCCCCGCGGGCCGCCGCCACCACCTTGCGGGCGGCGTCGGTGAGGCCGTCGGCGGTGATGATCGCCGTCCCGCTCGAGGCGAGGATCCGCTTCCCCTCCTCCACCTCGGTGCCCTCCAGCCGCACCACCAGCGGCACGCTGAAGCCGACGGTCTTGGAGGCCTCGACGAGGGCGTTGGCGATCGTCGTGCAGCGCATGATGCCGCCGAAGATGTTGACCAGGATCGCCTTGACGTTCGGGTCGGAGAGGATGATCCGGAAGGCCTCGGTCACCTGCTTGACGTCGGCACCGCCCCCGACGTCGAGGAAGTTGGCCGGCTGGCCGCCGTGGTACTTGACCAGGTCCATGGTGCTCATCGCCAGGCCGGCGCCGTTGACCAGACAGCCGATCGTGCCGTCGAGCTTCACGTACGACAGCCCGGCGGCGGCGGCGCGCGTCTCGGCCGGCTCCTCCTCCCCCTCGTCGCGCAGGCCCGCGACGTCGGCATGGCGGAAGAGGGCGTTGTCGTCGAAGGTCATCTTGGCGTCGAGCGCCACGAGGCCGCCGTCCTTGGTGAGGACGAGGGGATTGATCTCGAGGAGCGAGGCGTCGAGGTTCACGAAGGCCCGCGTCAGGGCCTTGAAGAACTTCTCCGCCGCGCGCCAGCTCGCGGCCGGCAGCCCCAGCCGCGACGCCAGGACGCGCGTCTGCCAGGAGGCCAGGCCGCGGTCGGGATCGAACGGCTCGGTGATGATCAGCTCCGGCGTCTTCGCCGCCACCTCCTCGATGTCCATCCCGCCGGCGGTGCTGGCGATGAGGACCGGGCTGCCGGCGTGGCGATCGACGAGGATCGCGCAGTACAGCTCGCGCTCGATCGCGCAGCCGCTCTCCACGAACACCTGCCGCACCACCTGCCCCTCGGGGCCGGTCTGGATCGTGACGAGCGTCTGGCCGAGGAGCCCGCGGGCGATGCGGGCCGCGTCGTCGGCGCTTCTGGCCAGCTCGACGCCGCGCTGCGCCGAGCCCTTGACGGTGCCCTTGCCGCGGCCGCCGGCGTGGATCTGGGCCTTGACGGCACACAACGGTGCGCCCAGGTCGGTGAAGGCGGCCGCCGCCTCGTCGGGCGTGCGGGCCACGCGGCCGGCGAGCACCGGCACGCCGGCGGCACGGAGGAGGTCCTTGGCCTGGTATTCGTGGATCTTCATGCGGTGGTGACGGGGGCTCAGGAGGGGGCGGGGCCGTGGGGCGACACTATCGCACACCGCCGCGGCCAAGCCAACCGACACACCCGCCGCCGCCGGGGGGGATCAGCCCCGCGCGGTGATCCGGGCCAGATGGGCGTCGACGAGCGCCGCGTCGTAGCCCCCGGCGGCGGCCGCCGCCGCCAGGTCCGCACGGACCACGCGCGGGTCGAGGCCGTAGTGGTTGACCCGCAGGAGCGACACCTTGAGATAGGGCACGCCGGCGGCCAGCAGCCGCGCCGGGAGGAGCTCGGCGGGATTGTGGAGCGGCCGGCGCGCCTTGCGCAGCAGCCGCCAGGACCGCAGCGGCCGCCGCGGCGAGAGGTGCGCCGCCACGTCGGCCCATCCCGCCGGCGGGGCCAGGCCGGCGTCGTACAGCCCCGCGATGCGAAACCCCGCGGCCGCCCGCTCCGAGAGGCCCAGCTCGTAGCGCGCCACCACCGCGTCCTTGGTGTCGAGCGCCGTCACCCCCTCCCAGAAGCGCTGCCAGGAGGGCGCGGCCAAGAGCGCGCGGCGCGCCGCGAAGAACCACGACTGCAGATGGGGCCGCGGCGTCCGGCCGCCGCCGCGCGGCGGCTGCCGCGAGAGCACCATGCCCCACAGGTCGGCCCCGGCGGTGCGCGGGTCGGTCATCAGGGGCGCCGGGTCGGCGAGGGGGCCGTAGACGCTGTCGTTGACGCACAGCACCTCGTCGTAGCCGGGGGCGTCGAAGGCCCCCCGGGGCGAGAGCGCCGCCAGGCCGGCGCGCCAGCTGCCGAAGTCGTAGCCGGTGTTGTCGCGCGCGAGGAAGATGTCGACGGTGCCGTCGAGCGCCGCGGGGAGCCGGCGGGCCGAGGTGGAGACGACCACCAGGCGGTCGGCCACGCCGCGGTAGCGCTCGAGCGCCCGGACGACGTGGGGATCGACGACGCCGTCGGGGTCGTGGTGGGCGAGGACGACGGCACGGCGCACGCGAGCGACTCCCGCCGCCCGCGATCAGGCCGCCCGGCGCCGCGCGGTGCGGAGCCGGTCGCGCAGCCTCCCGATGCGCCGCAGCACCGGGCTGCCATCCCCGCCGGCCGGCAGGTGGCGGAGCCAGTCGGGGAGGTGGTCGAGGGTCCGCCCGGCGGCGTCGAGCTCGCCGCGCGCCAGCTGCTGCTCGGCGGTCCGCAGGGCGCTGCCGGCGTACCAGCGCACGCTCCGCAGGCGGATGCGATCCTGTTGCCCGGCCGGCAGGCGCCGCGCGTTGAGCTCGATGGCCTGCAGCAGATCGGGCCACACCGCGCCGTTGGTGAGGAGGCGGCTGGATTCGTTGGTGGTGTGGCGCCGGTAGACCGCCAGGGCGCGGGGCTCGTACCACACCGGGAAGGTGGCGGCGATCCGGACCCACATCTCCCAGTCGAGGGCGTGGCAGAGATCCTCGCGGAAGCCGCCGAGGCGCTCGTAGGCGGCCCGTGCCACCACCGCCGCCGGCGTCTGCACGCGCTGCCGTTCGGCGATCCGCGGCAGCCAGGAGCCGATCACGCCGGGCAGCCAGCGCTGCCGGGAGGTGGTCTTGATGCGCCGGTCGCGGCCGTCGACGATCCGGCTGCGGCAGAACGCCATCCCCGCCGTCGGGGCGGCGCGGAACCCGGCGGCGATGCGCTCGTAGAACCCCGGCAGGACGTAGTCGTCCTGGTGGAGCAGGTGCACGTAGCGGCCGCGGGCGCCGTCGAGGGCCCGGTTCCAGTTGCCGGCGATGCCGGCCCGGCGGGCGTGGCGGTGGACCTCGACCCTGCCGGTGGCGTCGATGGAGCGCACGAACGCGGCGATGTCCATCGACGGCGTGGCGTCGTCGACGACCGCGATCTGCATCGCCTCCGGCCCGGGGGCCTGGGCGAGCACCGCCTCGAGCGTGCGTCGCAGGCGCTCGTCCGGGGCGAAGGTGGGCACCATCACCGAGAACAGCGGCCGCCGTCCCGTCGGAGGCGGGGCGATCGGCCGGCGCTGCGAGGGCGAGTGCGCCACCACGCGCGGACCCGAGGGCACGTCCTCGTCGCCGGGATGGATCCATTCGCCGACGAGGAAGAACCGTTCCCCGGTGACCCGAGGCGAGGCCGCGCGGAGCCCGCGCGGGTGCCGGTGGCGCGCCGAAGGGGGATGGTGCCGGGAGAACATGCGCGACTCCGGGATTGTTCCGCGAATACCGCGTTTATCGGTCGATCCTTCGCGGGCGCTCGAAGATTCCGGATGTTCGGCCTGGATTGCCGCGCCCGCCGCCGCGTGCCTTCCCCACCTTGCCCCGTTCGCCGCGCCCCGCGCCGCGGCGGCTGCGGGTGCCCCCCTGGCGTGTGGGGCGCCGCGAGCGGTCTGGTGCCCGGCGGGCCGGGCGGGGTATTTCCGCCTCCCACGGTGGGCCCGGCAGCCCTCCGCGCCGACCGACCCCGAGGACGTCGCCCCCATGCGCCCCTTCCAGATCCGCTCGACCGCCTCCGACCCCGCCGCCATCGACGGCGTCACCTGCCGGACGCTCGGCCGCCACGGCGATGCCCGGGGCTGGCTCGTCGAGCTCTTCCGCGTCGACGAACTCGCGCCGGAGATCCACCCCGCCATGGCCTACGTCAGCCAGACCCTCCCCGGCGTCGCGCGCGGGCCGCACGAGCACGTCGACCAGACCGACTACTTCGCCTTCATCGGGCCCGGCGACTTCGAGCTCCTCCTCTGGGACGCGCGCCCGGCGTCGCCCACCTTCGGCGCCCACACGCGCACGGTGTGCGGGCAGTCGAATGCCTGCGCCGTGACGATCCCGCCGGGGGTCGTCCACGCCTACCGCAACTGCGGCGCCGTGCCGGGGTGGGTGTTCAACGCCCCCAATCGGCTCTACGCCGGGCCGGGAAGACCCAGCCGGTCGACGAGATCCGCCACGAGCACGACCCCGACTCCCCCTTCCGCATCCCCGCGGCCGGCGACGCGCACGCCGCCTGACGCCCGCGCACCGCCGATCCCCGCTTCCCCCGCCGGACCCGCCATGACCCCGCACCACGATCCGTTCCCGCGCGTCGTCGCCGCCGAGCCCCGCCGGCCGCTCAAGGGCATCGTGCTGGCCGGCGGCGCCGGCACGCGCCTCCATCCGATGACGCTGGCGATCTCGAAGCAGCTGCTGCCGGTGTACGACAAGCCGATGGTCTACTACCCGCTGTCGGTGCTGCTCCTGGCCGGGATCCGCGACATCCTCCTCATCTCCACGCCCCACGACCTGCCCCACTTCCGCCGCCTCCTCGGCGACGGCTCGTCATTCGGGGTGAACCTCGCGTACGCCGAGCAGCCGCGGCCGGAGGGGCTCGCGCAGGCGTTCGTCATCGGCCGCGACTTCCTCGACGGCTCCCGCGCCGCGCTCGTCCTGGGCGACAACGTCTTCTACGGCCACGGCTTCCAGGAGATCCTCCACCGCACCGCGGCCCGCGACGACGGTGCCACGATCTTCGCCTACGCCGTGCGCGATCCGGAGCGCTTCGGGGTGGTCGAGTTCGACGCGGCCGGCAGGGCGGTGTCGCTCGAGGAGAAGCCGCGCCAGCCGCGCAGCCCCTTCGCCGTGCCCGGCCTCTACTTCTACGACGCCGACGTCGCCGACATCGCCGCCGGGCTGCGGCCGAGCCCGCGCGGCGAGCTCGAGATCACCGACCTCAACCGGGCCTACCTGGAGCGGGGCGCGCTGGGGGTCGAGGTTCTCGGCCGCGGCTTCGCCTGGCTCGACACCGGCACCCCCGACGCGCTGATGCAGGCCGCGGCCTTCGTGCAGACGATCCAGGAGCGGCAGGGGCTGAAGATCGCCTGTCTGGAGGAGATCGCGCTGCGCATGGGATGGCTCTCGCGCGACGACCTGGCCGCGGCGGGCCGGCGCATGAACAACGACTACGGGCGCTATCTGGTGCAGATCGCCGCCGAGGAGCCGCAGGGGGGGACGGCGCATGGGATGGAGCGGGAAGACGCTGATCACGGGGTCGTCGGGGCAACTCGGCCGCTGCCTGGCCGCCGCGCTGCGTGACGACGCCCTGCCCCTGCCGCGGGCGCGCCTCGACGTCACCGACGGCGCGGCCGTGCGCGACTGCATCCGTGCCGCCCGCCCCGCGGCGGTCATCAACTGCGCCGCCTGGACGGCGGTCGACCGTGCCGAGACCGAGCCGGCCGCCTGCCGCGCGGCGAACGAACAGGCCGTCGCCCATCTGGCGGCCGCCTGCCGCGAGACCGGCGCCTGGCTCGTGCAGGTGAGCACCGACTACGTCTTCGGGGGCGACGGCGGCCGGCGCGTGCCGTGGCGCGAGGACGACCTCCCCGCCCCGCGCGGGGTGTACGCCGCGAGCAAGCTCGCCGGCGAGGAGGCGGCCCGCGGCTGGGAGCGGCACCAGGTGGTGCGCACCTGCGGGCTCTACGCCGCCGGCGCGGAGGGCCCGGTGCGCGGGCGCAACTTCGCCGACACCATGCTCGTGCTCGCGCGCGACCGGGAGGAGGTGCGCGTCGTCGCCGACCAGCACTGCACGCCGAGCCACGTCCCCCACGTCGCCGCGGCGATCCTCGAGCTGCTGGCCACGGGCCTGCCGGGCACCTTCCACGTCACCAACGCCGGGGCGACGACCTGGCACGGCTTCGCCACGGAACTCTTCCGCCGTGCGGGCCTGCCGACACGCGTCGTGCCCATCACCTCGGCGGAATACCCGAGCCCCGTCCCGCGCCCCGCCTACAGCGTCCTCGACGGCTCCCGGCTGGCCGCGGCGGGGATCACGCTCCCCGACTGGCGGGTCGGCATCGCCGACTATCTCGCCGCCGGGGCGGAGAGCCCGAGGCGCTCCTGACGGTAGCCGCCGCTGGTGACGCGCTCCACCCACGGGGCGTTGGCCAGATACCAGGCCACGGTGCGCTCGAGCCCGCTGGCGAAGGTCTCCTCCGGCCGCCAGCCGAGCTCGCGCTCGATCTTCGAGAAGTCGATCGCGTAGCGGCGGTCGTGGCCGGGGCGGTCGGCCACGGAGGTGATGAGCGATTCGCACGGGGCGTGCGGGAGCCCGGGGCGCAGGCGATCGACGATCCGGCAGATCTCGCGCACCACCTCCAGGTTCGTGCGCTCGCAGGCCCCGCCGACGTTGTACACCTCCCCGACGCGGCCCCCGCGGAGCACCGCGCGGATGGCGCGGCAGTGGTCGGTCACGTAGAGCCAGTCGCGCACCTGCCCGCCGTCGCCGTACACCGGCAGCGGCTTCCCGGCGAGGCAGTTGAGGATCATCAGCGGGACGAGCTTCTCCGGGAATTGGAAGGGGCCGTAGTTGTTGGAGCAGTTGGTGGTCAGCGTCGGCAGGCCGTAGGTGTGGTGGTAGGCGCGCACCAGGTGGTCGCTGGCCGCCTTGGTGGCCGAGTAGGGGGAGTTGGGGGCGTAGGGGGTGGTCTCGGTAAAGGCCCCGGTGGGCCCGAGCGACCCGTAGACCTCGTCGGTGGAGACGTGGAGGAAGCGGAAGGCGTCGCGGGCGTCGCCCTCGAGCGCCTTCCAGTGGCGCAAGGTCTCCTCGAGGAGCCGGAAGGTGCCCAGGACGTTGGTCTGCACGAACGCCGCGGGGCCGTCGATCGAGCGGTCGACGTGGCTCTCGGCGGCGAAATTGACCACGCAGCGCGGTCGGTGCTCGGCCAGGAGCCGGCGCACCAGCGCCGCGTCGCCGATGTCCCCCACCACCAGAAGGTGGCGCGGATCGCCCGCCAGGCAGGCCAGCGAGTCGGGGTTGCCGGCGTAGGAGAGGACGTCGAGGTTGACGACCGGGCCCCCTTCCTCCGCGATCCAGCGGCGCACGAACTCGCCGCCGATGAAGCCCGCGCCGCCGGTGACGAGGATCGGTTCCATGATCGCGTCGCTGCCCTCCGCCCCGGGCCCGGGCCGGGGATGCTCCCACCCCGCCTCTGTAGCCTGCCGCGGCCCCCGGCGGCAACCTCGGCTTGCCCGGTTTCTCCCATTTTCCAGGGGGCTCGGGCGCGCGGCCGGTCGCCGCGGGAACCCGTCTTTGAGATCCGCCCCGCTCCCGCCAAGATGCGGGCCGGAGTCCTCCCATGCCGTCCCCGCCGCCGTCGTCATCCTCCCGCCCCGGCGTGCCGCGCGTGGTGATCGACCTCGAGAAGCTGCGCCACATCAACTGCGGCCTGGGGCGCTTCTCCCTCCATCTGGGGCACGAGATCCTCGCCCTCGCCGACGAGCGCTTCGAGCCGGTGCTCTTCCTCCCCGACGGCGCCGCCGAGCGCTTCGCGGGCGCCGCGCGGATCGGCGTCGCGCCCTGGAGGAAGGAGGCGCTGCAGCGCTTCTACCGGCCGCTGGTGCGCCCGGTCCTCGGGCCCCCGGCCTTCGCGGCGTGGCACGTCACCAACCAGATGTCGCGCTACCTGCCCCTCGATCCGCGCGTGCCGGTGGTGCTCACGATCCACGACCTCAATTTCCTCCACGAGGCCCCGGGCGAAACGCCCGCGCGCAAGCTCGCCGACATCCAGCGCAAGGTCGACCGGGCGGCGGTCGTGGTCACCGACTCGCGATTCGTGGCCGACGACGTCGCGCGCCACGTCGACCTGCGCGGCAAGCCGGTGCACGTCGTGCCCCTGGGGGTTCCCGAGCCCCCCCGGGCCGCGCCAGAGCGACCGGCGTTCCTGCCCCCCGGGCCGTTCCTGTTCACGGTGGGAAACTGCCTGCCGCACAAGAATTTCCACGTCCTCCTCGACCTCCTCGGGCACCTGCCGGGGCCGCGGCTGGTGATCGCCGGGAAGAAGTCCACCCCCTACGGCGCCTTCCTGGAGGGGGAGATCGCGGCCCGCGGTCTCCGGGAGCGGGTGGTGATGCCGGGGGAGGTCTCCGACGGCGACCGGCAGTGGCTCTACGAGCACTGCGAGGCCTTCCTCTTCCCGTCGCTCACCGAGGGCTTCGGCTTCCCGGTCCTCGAGGCGATGCTCGCCGGCCGGCCGGTGTTCCTCTCGCGGCGCACGAGCCTGCCGGAGGTGTCGGGGGGGCACGGCGAATTCCTCGACGTCTTCGAGGGGGCGGCGATGGCGGCGGTCGTGCGCGCGGGGCTGGCCCGCCGGGAGGCCCAGCCGCACCTCGCCGAGGCCGCCCGGGCCCACGCCGCCGGTTTTTCCTGGCGGCGCATGGCCCGCGGCTACGCCGACGTCTACGCGGCGCTCGTTCCCCCCGCCGCCCGGAAGAGCGCCTGACCCCCACGCCGGGCGGCCGCGGGCACGCGGGAAATGGTGTTGGGGGGGGCGGTGGCACCTGCTACCGTCCGCCGCCCGGATCCCCCACCAGCCGTCGGGGACCGGCAGCGCCGGCCACCGCCCAGGAGGGCGGTCCGGAGGGACGGCACGGGAGAGTCTCGATGCAGCGGCGTGCGTTGATCACAGGCATCACCGGTCAGGACGGGTCCTACCTGGCCGAACTGCTCCTGGCGAAGGGGTACGCCGTCCACGGCCTGCGGCGCCGTTCGAGCACCTTCGGCACGGAGCGCATCGAGCACCTCATCGGCGGCGAGCATCCCGCCGTCCACCTCCACTACGGCGACCTCTCCGACGGCAACGGCCTGGTGCGCCTCATCCGCCAGATCCGTCCGCACGAGGTCTACAACCTCGCCGCGCAGAGCCACGTGCGCGTCAGCTTCGACCAGCCCGCCTACACCGCCGACGTCACCGCCGTGGGGGCGCTGCGGCTGCTGGAGGCG
>CAISKG010000090.1 GCA_903885855.1 uncultured Planctomycetaceae bacterium | reverse complement strand
CGCCAATGGCATCGCGGCGGCCGGCGGGCCCCGCAGGGACTGTCGCCGGACGCCGGCGGGCCCCATAATCCGCCGATTCTCCCGCCGCAGGCCGCCTCCCCGATGACCACCCCCGAGCCCCCCTCCGACCGGCCGGCCCGCCCCACGAACCTGACGTTCGTGCAGATCCCACTGGCCACCGAACCGCGCGAGACCGACGAGCGCTCGTTCGTGCTCCGCCCCTCGGGGATCGCCGGCGTGGGGGTGTTCATCACCCATCCGGTGCGCAAGGGCACCTATCTCGCGCTGTTCCTCGACGACTCCGTGCGCCGCATCCGCTACGAGGAGATGGAGGCCGATCCCCAGCTCAAGGCCTTCTGCCTCGTCTACGGCGTGGAGCGGGAGGAGTATTGCTGCGTGCCGCACAGCTTCTCCAAGATGGAGGTGGGCTGGTTCCTGAACCATTCCCCCACCCCCAACGCCGAGCGGAACGACGGCTGGCGCGCGGCGCGCGACATCGCCGCCGGCGAGGAGATCACGATCGACTACGAGGCCTGCTGACCCGGAGGCCGCGCACACCCCCACTCGCCCCGGCCGGCATCGCCAGGCGGAGCGGGGCCCGCACGCCGCCCCACGACGATCCCGACGCCACCCCATTCCCGATTTTCCGCCCACGCCACGGAACCACGCCATGCACCGCCTCCCCGCGCGACTCCTGACGGCCTGCCCCCGCCTCGGCTGCCTCCTCCTCGTCGCGGCGGCGATCCGGCCCGCCCACGCCGAGAACTGGCCCGAGTGGCGCGGACCCCGGCGCGACCACACCGCGGCCGCCGCCGGCATCCCCCTCGACTGGTCGAAGGAGGGGCGGCACGTGCTGTGGCGCACGCCGCTGCCCGGCGCGGCCGGGGCCACGCCCTGCGTGTGGGAGGGGCGCGTGTTCCTCACGAGCAACGACGGCGACGACCTCGTGGTGCTCGCCGTCTCCGCGGCCGACGGGAAGATCCTCTGGCAGCGGAAGGTCGGCGCGGGCAACCAGGACGCGCGCTCCGGCGAGGGCAACTCCGCCTCCCCGTCGCCGACCACCGACGGCCGGCACGTCTGGAGCTTCTTCGGCACCGGCATCCTCGCCTGCCACACCGTCGACGGCGAGGAGGTGTGGCGCGTCGACACCAACGAGCGCTTCGGCCGCATCGACATCCAGTTCGGGATGACGTCGACGCCCGTCCTCGACGGCGGGGCCCTCTACCTGCAGCTGATCCACGGCCCGATGAAGCTCGACGACCAGAGCCGCACCGGGAAGGTGGTCAAGCTCGACGCCGCGACCGGGGCCACGATCTGGGAGGTCGACCGCCCCACCGAGGCGCAGTTCGAGTGCAAGCATTCCTACGCCTCGCCGGCGATCTACCGCGACGGCGGGCGCGAGTTCCTCGTGGTCCACGGCGCCGACTGCACCACCGGCCACGCCCTCGGCGACGGCCGCGAGCTGTGGCGCTTCGGCAAGGTCAACGGCCCCACCGACACCAACCCCAAGCCGCACGACCCGACCTTCCGCTTCGTCGCCTCCCCCGGCATCGTCCCCGGGCTGATCGTGATCCCGACGGCCAAGGGGGGGCCGACGGTGGCCCTGCGCGTCGGCGACGCCCTCACCGGCGACTGCTCCGATTCCAGGGAGGTGGTGGCCTGGATCCACCCGCGCACGCCCGACGTCGCCACGCCGCTGATCGGCGACGGGCTCGTCTACCTGCTGCACAACGACGGCAAGCTCGAGTGCCTCGACGCCGCCGACGGCCGGGAACTGTGGCACGAGCGCACCCACAACGCCCAGCACCGCTCGAGCCCGCTGTTGGTCGACGGCCGGCTGTGGTACGGCTCGAACGACGGCCACGTGACCGCGGTCGAGGCGGGGCGCACCTTCCGCATGCTGGCCGACGTCGATCTCGGCGAGCCGGTGTCGGCGTCGCTCGTGGTCGCCGACGGCGTGCTCTACGTGCGCTCCCACGCCGCGCTCTACGCCGTGCGCGGCGGGGAGTGACCCGCCCCGCGGCGCACGGGCGCCGCCGGCCCCCCCGGCCCGCTCAGCCGTCGAGGCGCGCGGCGATCGCCGCGGCCAGGGCCCCGGCCGCCGGGGGATGGCGGCGCAGCCACAACTCCGGCTCGATGAGCTCGAGCTCCATCACCGCCCAGCCGCCATCGGCGCGGCGCACCATGTCGACGCGCCCGTAGGCCGGGGTGTCCTCCAGTGCCGCCAGCGCCGCCGTCGCCAGCGCCACCTGCTCCGGGGAAGGGGTGCAGGGATGGACGGTGCCGCCGTGGTCGTCCTGGACGCGGAAGTCGCCCGGTTTGGCGCGCTTGGTGAGGGCGTGGGTGAAGCGCCCCTCGACCATCACCAGCGTGTCCTCGCCGTGATCGAGGATGTGCGGCTCGAAGGGCTGCACGAGGAAGGCCTCGTCGGCCAGGAGCGGCCCCACGATCCGCTCGGTGGCGGCGGCGCTCGCGGCGTCGAAGCGGTGGGTGTGGCGGGCCCCCCCGGAGACGGCCGGCTTCACCACCCCCTCCGCCCATCCTTCGGCGGCGAGGATCGCCCCCAGTTCGCAGCGCTCCCCGCGCTCGAGAAAGCGCGTCGGCACCACCGCCACGCCGCGCCGGGCGAGGTCGCCGAGGTAGTGCTTGTCGCGATTCCAACGCACCGTGGCCACGTCGTTGACCAGCCGCTTCGCCGCCACGGACTCGAGCCACCGGGCGAACTCCGCCTGGCGGTCGTAGTAGTCCCACGTGGTGCGGAACACGAGCGCCCGGTAGGCATCCCAATCGACCGCAGGATCGGCCCAGTCGACCCGGGCGCTCGACAGCCCGCGTGCGGCGAGGGCGTCGGCCAGGAGCCGGTCGTCGGCGAGGATGTTCTCCAGATACCAGTCACCGGGCGCCGCCGACGCGGCGGTGTAGCGACGGTCGGTGAGGAGGGCGACGTCGATCGCCGGCCGGGCCATGGGGTCGCTCCGCGCCGTCGCGCACGGCCGGGCAGGGTGCCCGGCCGCGCGCGGCTCGCGACGATCGTATCACCAATCGCCGACGGTCTTGCCGTCGCAGGGATGGCAGACGGCGGCCCACGTGGCCGGGTCGATGTCGCCCCCCACGCCGCGGACGCTGGCGTCGGCGAGCGTGACGTTCATCCCGCCGACGTGCGGCGTCTGGGCCCGGGAGGAGTCGCACTCGCGGATCCAATTCGGCGACACCTGGAAGGTCGCGCAGGTGGTGTAGCCGGCCGCCGACGGCGACTGGCTGGTCTCGTTGACGCAGAACACCGGCCGCCAGCGGGAGTTGGAATCGCTCCACAGGTTGCCGTTGGTGCTGCTGTCGTCGGCGATCCCGCTGGAGCCGCAGGTGCCGTAGCGCTCCGCCACGAGGACCGTGTGCGTCGTGCCGTCGAGGAACGTCTGCGACAGGCGGGCGTTGCCCTGCATGCGCGCCTCGGGGGTGGCGGCGACGGGATTGCCGAAGACGTTGTAATTCACGGCGTAGTTGCCCACCGCCCACTCCCGGGCCCCGCCGCTGGTGGTGGCGCCCATGCCGCCGGGGCTCGAGGCCTCCGAGGGGCAGAGGAAGGTGGGGATCGACACCGAATAGATCGTGCCCGCCCCCGGGGCGTTCGGGACCGGCGTGTAGACGGTCCGGTTGGCGAGGTCGAAGAGGGTGTTCTGCTCGACGTAGGGGAGGAGGAAGGTGAAGGCGGTGAAGCCGGTGTAGTTGCGGTAACCGTTGCCGGCGAGCGTGATCAGCTCGCGGCTGGCCGGCGCCGCGGCCGGCGGCAGCCCGCGCTTCGCTTCGTTGATCGAGTGCAGTGCGATGCCGAGCTGCTTGAGCTGGTTCTTGCACGACATGTTGCGGGCCGCCTCGCGCGCGGCCTGGACGGCCGGCAGGAGCAGACCCACCAGGGTGCCGATGATGGCGATCACGACGAGCAACTCCACGAGCGTGAACGCCCGGCGGGCGCTGCGGCGGAGGGGGAGGAAGGAAAGGGTGCGGGGCATCGTGGGGACTCCGGGGGCGGGCAGCGGGCCGAAGGGGCACACGGGCCGTCGGGCCCGACCGCTGCGGCGGAACGCCGACGGCGGCGCGGCCCCCGTCAGCGGGAGCCGCGCCGCCGTTTCGGGGCGTCACGCCGGGCGAAAACCTACCGGGGGGGCACCACGAATGCCATCCCGCGGCGTGCCTGCATTCCGCATGCCGAGGCGCGCTGGCAGGCGACGCTTCACGCCGCAAGCATTTCCGGATCAACGGGTTGTGACCGCTGGATGGGGCGTCGCCCTCACCGTCCCGGGGCATCCGCGAGCCTCCGCTGGGTGGCGCGCGATTGGTACGAATCCGCGGAGCGTGCGCGCGGCCCATCGCGTCGGCGTGGACCGCCCCGACGCGCGCGCTCCGCGCGCTTCCCGTGCGCTCACCCGGCGTCGGCCGCCGGCGCCTCGTCGCTTCGGTCGGGCAGCCAGAGATGGAGCGTGGCCGGCGTGGGGACGCCGTACGCCGCCTCCAGCGGGATCGCCGCGGGGGCCGGAGCGGGGACCGCGCTCCCGTCGGCCATCGGCTTGAAGGCCGTCACCGCCGTCGCGACCGCGCCGGGGGGAAGGTCGGGGCGGGCCAGGAGGGGCGCCACGACGGCGACGGCTCCGGCCAGGGGCACGATCGCAAAGCGCGGGCGCGGCCCCCAGATCCGACTCGGGAAGATGGCGACCGGCCGGGTCGAGGTCATCGCGCTGCGCTCCGCGTCCGCCGGCGGGAGCGTCGCCCCGGCCGCAGGCAACCATAGGTCAGAAAACGGCATCCCGCAAATCGCCGCCGCGCCGGCGACGGCCCGCTCCGGCTCCCCCGGAGGGGCGGGGTTTTTCCCGGGAAAAACGCCCCCGGGTGGTGGCTGCACGGCCCGGCTATACTGCTCGACGGCGCTTCGCCCCCCATTCCGCCCCCTCCCCGGCCCGAGGTCTAACGTCCATGTCCGATGCCGCCTTCCGCAGGATCGAGCACAGCAAGCAGATCAATGCGGAGATCGCCAAGTTCCGCGACAAGAAGATCCTCGACGAGACCGCCCTCGACGAGCTGCGCGTGGAACTGCTCCGGCTGATCAACGACCGGCAGGGGCTCAATCTGCTTCTCGACTTCTCCAACGTCGAGTTCATGTCGAGCGCCGTCCTCGGGCTCCTCGGGCAGATCCACCGCAAGATGGGCACGCTCAAGGGGAAGCTGAAGATGTGCAGCATCCACCCGCAGATCTACGAGGTCTTCAAGCTGACGAACCTCAACAAGCTGTTCTCGATCCACAAGGATCAGGCCGAGGCGCTGGCGAAGTTCTGATCGGCCGCGGTTCCCGCGCGCCCTCCCCGCCCCGGATGCACCGCCCCGCGCCATGAGCGACACCCAGCCCTCGTACACGCCCCGCCACCGCGTCGACGTCCTCATGGCGGAGGACAGCCGCATCCAGGCGAAGATGCTCGAGAAGCGGCTCGTCGACGCCGGCCACACGGTGCGCTGGGCGATCAACGGCCAGAAGGCGGTGGAGCTGCTCAAGGAGAAGCGGCCCGACATCATCGTCTCCGACATCGAGATGCCGGAGATGAACGGGTACGAGTTCTGCCGGATCGTGAAGCGCGATCCCTCCTGGCAGACGATCCCGCTGATCCTCCTCTCGAGCCTCTCCGATCCCGTGGACATCATCCGGGGGCTGGAGGCCGGCGCCGACAACTACGTCACCAAGCCGTACGAGGCCGACTACCTCCTCGGCCGCATGGATTCGCTCCTCGACACGCCGCTGGCGCCGGAGCCGCCCGACGCCGGCCCGGGCATGGAGGTGACGGTCGCGGGGCAGAAGTTCCAGGTGCAGGCCGGGCGCCAGCAGGTGCTCAACCTGCTCGTGTCGATCTTCGAGAACGCCGTCACGAAGAACAAGGAGCTGATCGTCTCCAACCAGGCCCTGTCGGTGGCCCGCGATTCGCTCCAGAAGGCCAACACGGAGCTGGTCGCGGTCAACGAGAAGATCGAGCGCAGCAACCAGCGCATGACGCGCGACCTGAACGCGGCCGCGAAGGTGCAGCAGTCGCTCCTCCCCGCCAAGGCGATCGAGATCCCGCGGGCGAGCGTGGCCTGGAAGTACGTCCCCTGCAACGAACTCGCCGGCGACTTCCTCAACATCTTCCCCCTCGACGACGAGCACGTCGGGATGTTCGTGGTCGACGTCAGCGGCCACGGCGTGCCCTCGTCGCTCCTGTCGGTGACGATCGGTGCCTTCCTCACCAACCGCGTCTCCGATTCGTCGCTCCTGGTGAAGCCGGGGAAGGACGGCGGGCCGCCGGTGGTGGTGCCGCCGGCGGAGGTGGTGACGCAGCTCAACAACCTCTTCCAGGCCGACAACCAGGCGGGGCTCTACTTCACGATCCTCTACGGCGTGCTCCACGCCCCCACCGGCCGGCTGCGCTTCGCCTCGGGGGGCCACCCGCCCCTCCTCCACGTCCCCCGTCAGGGCGCGTGGAAGCTGTTCGAGGTGGAGAGCTTCCCGGTGGGCTTCGTGCCCGACGTGGAGTTCACCGAGGAGACGCTGCAACTGGAGCCCGGCGACCGGCTGTTCCTCTATTCCGACGGCGTGCCCGAGGCGATGGACGCGAACCTCGAACAGATGGGCAACGACCGGATGACGGCGCTGGTGGAGTCGCTCCGCGGCCAGCCGGTCGACACCGTGGTGACGAAGCTTCTCGAGGCGGTGCAGGCCTGGTGCCAGCCGAAGGGCCCGCTCGACGACGTCTCGATCCTGGGCGTGGAGTGGCAGGGGACGTGAGCCGCCCCCCCGCCGCCCGCCCGCACCCCGCGGCCGCGGCGCTGCGCCTGCGCTGTCCGGCGTGCGGTCAGGGCCGGCTGTTCACCGGCTGGTTCACCATGCACCAGCGCTGCCCCGCCTGCGGGCTCGACCTGCGCCGCGCGCCGGGCTTCTACCTCGGCTCGATTTACGTCAACTACGGCGTGACGGCGCTCTCCACGCTCCTCCTTTTCGGGCTCCTCGTGCTCGGGGCGGGATGGTCGGCGGAAAGGGCGCTCGCCGCGTGCCTGGCCGTCGCCGTGCTCCTCCCGCTGTGGCTCTTCCGCTACGCGCGCGCGATCCTCCTGGCGATCGACACGGCGGTCAATTCCGAGCCGGCCACCGGGGAGCCCGGCGCCGGCCTCACCCCCGCGCAGCTCTCCGCCTTCCGTGCCGACGACGGCCAGGCGGGATGCTTCATGGGGATCGCCATGACGCTCGTCCTCCTCTTCGGCCTGGCGATGGCCGGCGTCACGCTCTGGTTCGCGGTCGGGGCCGG
>CAISKG010000089.1 GCA_903885855.1 uncultured Planctomycetaceae bacterium | reverse complement strand
TCGATCGAGAGCTCCACCCCGGCGTGGCGGGCGACGGCGAGCAGATGCGGCGGGCAGTTGGTGCTGCCGCCGATGGCGGTGGTGACGCGGATGGCGTTGAGGAGCGCGGCCCGGGAGAGGATGTCGAGCGGGCGGAGATCCTCGCGCACCATCGACACGATCCGCCTCCCGGCGGCATGGGCCGCCTGGCCGCGCTCCCGGTAGGGGGCGGGGATCTGGGCGCTTCCCGGCAGCGCCATGCCCAGCGCCTCGGCGAGGCAGTTCATCGAGAGGGCCGTGCCCATGACGTTGCAGTGGCCCACGCTCGGCGCGGAGGCGGCGAGCAGCTCCATGAACTTCCGCTCGTCGATCGTCCCGGCGGCGAGCCGCTTCCGCGCCTCCCAGATGATCGTGCCCGCCCCGGCCGGCTCGCCGTCGAGGGCGCTGTTGAGCATCGGGCCGCCGTTGAAGACGAGCGCCGGGAGGTTGGCCGTCGCCGCGGCCATGAGCGCCGCCGGCGTCGTCTTGTCGCAGCCGGTGGTGAAGATCACGCCGTCGATCGGGTAGCCGTGGAGGATCTCCACCAGCGCCAGGTGGGCGAGGTTGCGGTCGAGGGCCGCCGTCGGCCGCCGGGCCGACTCCTGGAGCGGATGCATCGGGAAGACCAGCGGCAGCCCCCCCGCGTCGCGCACGCCGTCGCGCAGCCGCTCGACCGTCTCGAGGTGCACGCGGTTGCAGGGGGTGAGGTCGCTGGCGCTCTGGGCGATGCCGATCACCGGCCGCCCCCCCTGGAGCTCGCCGGGGGTCAGGCCGCCGTTGAGGAAGCGCTCGAGGTACAGCGCCGTCATGCCCGGATTGGCGGGGTCGTTCCACCAGGCCTCGGAGCGGAGGCGCCGGCCGCCGCGCTCGTCGCCGCGCGGGGCCGTCATCCCTCCACCCCCGGCCTGGGCATCGACACGACGCGCGTCTCGAGGAACTCGCGGATCCCCTCCTCGCCCCCCTCGGCCCCCAGGCCGCTGTGCTTCACGCCGCCGAAGGGGATCTCCGCCTTGAGGGGGCGCCATTCGTTGACCCCCACGATCCCCACCTCGAGCGCCCCGGCCACCGCGCGGCAGCGGTCGAGATCGCGGCCGTAGACGTAGGCGGCCAGCCCATAGGGGGTGGCGTTGGCGCGCTCCACCGCCTCGGTCACGCGCCGGTACGAGAGCAGCGGGATCACCGGCCCGAAGATCTCCTCCTGCGCCAGCCGCATGCCGTCGGTCACGCCCGCCACGACCGTCGGCGGGGAGAAGTTCGCCTGCTCGAGCCCGGCCACGCCCTCGGCCGAGCGGTTCTCGGCGACGATTCTCGCCCCCGCCGCGACCGACTCGGCGACCCGCGCGGCGACGTCGCGCCGGGCCGCCGCGTGGATCAGCGGCCCCATGTCGACCCCGTCGGCGAGCCCGTCGCCCACGACGAGCGCCGCCACGCGCGCCGCCAGCCGCGCCTCGAACTCCGCGGCCGCCGACTCCGGCACGAACACCCGGTTGGCCGTCACGCACACCTGCCCCGACACGAAGACCTTGAGTCGCACGAGCTCCGCCGCCACGAGATCGAGATCGGCGTCGGGGAGGACGATGAAGGGGGCGTTGCCGCCGAGCTCGAGCGAGACGCGCTTGATCCCGGGCGCCGCCGCGGCGAGCACGCTGGCCCCGGTGGCGGTCGATCCGGTGAGGCTGATGACGCGCACCAGCGGATGCGCCGCGAACACCCCCCCCACCACGCTCCCCTGCCCCGGCACGATCTGCAGTCGATGAAGTGTTCTTTATGTTTGATGACTTTGCACACGTCTCGAATGAAGCCCAAGTTGTGGCGCACCATTGCATCTAGGCAATCGGTCTGCATGATGC
>CAISKG010000088.1 GCA_903885855.1 uncultured Planctomycetaceae bacterium | reverse complement strand
CTGCCGGCCGCGGTCGAGGAGTTCGCGTTCCAGTTCCCGCACGAACGCGACGCGGCGCTCGAACTCCTCCGCGCCGCCGCGCCCTGGACCGTCACCGAGACCGGTCGGTCGGTCGCGCGGCTCGAGCTTTTGTCGCTGGTGATGGGCCTGCCGCTGGTGTTCTTCTCGGCGGCGCTCGCGCTTGCGGCGCTGGGGATCGTGCAGCCGAATCAGCTGCCGCTCCTGGACTGGAAGGGCGTCGGCCAGGTGCGCGGCCGGGGTCGCGCGATCGCCGCCGCGTGGGCGACCGCGAGCCGGTGCTTCCTGTGGCTGCTCGACACGCTGCCCGCAGCGGCGTCCGTGGCGATCGGGATCCTGGCCACCGTCGCCTTCGGCACGCTCATCTACGCCTCGCAGTGGACGCGGATCATGGACACGGTGTGGACCCGTGCGGATGACGTTCAGCGCGCCGATCCCGGGACGGTCGGCGCGACGGGCGTCACTCCCGCCACACCGTCTTGCCTTCCTTGATCGTCTCCACGACGCGGATCTTCTCGATCTCCGCCGCCGGGACGGCCGTCGGGTCGGCCGAGAGGATCACCAGGTCGGCGAGCTTGCCCGGCTCGATCGAGCCCTTGCTCGCCTCCTCCCCGTACACCCGCGCGCCGTCGAGCGTGATCGCCCGCAGGGCCTCCAGCGGCGTGACGCGCTCCTCCGGGCCGAGCGAGTGCCCCTCGCGCGAGACGCGGTTCACCGCGGTGTGGATCGTGAAGATCTGGTCGAGGGGCGAGACGTTGAAGTCGGTGTGGTTGGTGGGGCGGATCCCCAGGGCCAGGGCCGACTTCATCGGGCTGATGAACGACGCCTGCTCCGGGCCGCGGTTGGCGACGTGCGTGTCGCCGAAATAGAAGCAGTGGAGCGTGAAGAAGGAGGGGGTGATGTGCCAGGCCGCGTACTTTTCCAGCTGGTCGCGCCGGATGAACTGCGAATGCACCCCCACCGTGCCGCGCGGCGTCTCCGGGGCGCCGGCGGAGGCGAGGCGATGCGCCTCCAGCAGCGCGTCGATCGCGGCGTCGCCGTTGCAATGGACGAAGAGCGTCGCGCCGCCGTCGTAGACCTTCTGCACCCAGCCGTTGATCGTCTCCTGGGGGAAGGAGAGCTCCCCGCGCCATCCCTTCTGGCCGGCCGGGCCGTCGGTGCGGTAGGGGGTGGTGAAGGCGGCGGTGCGCCCCTGTGGCGAGCCGTCGGTCACGATCTTCACGCCGCCGATGCGGATCCGGTCGCGGTAGGCCTTCTCGTCGCGCGGAGGGGCCCCGCCGAAGACCGCGTCGATCTCGGTGATGAAGGGGAGGACGACGACGTCGAGCTTGAGCCCGCCCCGAGCGCCGAGCGCGCGGAGGAGATCGAGCTGGTGCTTCATCGTCGCCCCCTCCTGGGCGGTCGTGATTCCCGCGCGCAGGTAGAGCTCCTGCCCCGCTTCGAGCATGGCGAGGATCTCCTCGTCGCCGGGGGAGGGGAGGCGCGAGAAGATCGGCAGGAAGGCGGTCTCGAAGAGGAGGCCGTCGGGTTCCTGCGAGCCGGGCTCGCGGCCGATCACGCCGCCGACGGGGGTGGGGGTCGCGGCCGTGATCCCATAGGCGGCCAGGGCCCGCGAATTGAGCATCGCCCCGTGCCCCGAGACGTGGACGATGAACACGGGATTGTCGGGGAAGGCGTGGTCGAGCTCGGCCTTGGTGGGGAACCGCTTCTCGGCGAGGAGCTCGGGATCGCAGCCGAAGCCCATCACGAACTTCCCCTCCCCCAGCTTCCGCCGCGCCTTCACGCGCGCAAGCGCCGCGATCACGTCGGCCACGGTGCGGCAGTCGCCCGCCGGCGGCGAGGCGCACAGGGCCTGCGTCTGCACGTCGACCAGGGAGAAGAAGTGGCTGTGGCCGTCCACGAAGCCGGGCACGAGCGTGCGGCCGGCGAGATCGACGACCTCGGTCGCCGGTCCCGAGAGCTTCTCGATCTCCGCCCGCGTCCCCACCGCCACGATCCTCCCCCCGGCCACGGCCACCGCCTCGGCCCGCGGGGCCGCGTCGACGACGGTGACGACCGTGCCCCCCACGAAGATCCGCTCGGCGGGGGCGGCGGCGCACCACGCACCGGCCGAGAGGGTGAGCACCAGAACGCAGACGGCGAACGATCTGACCGACGACATCACGAGAGCGACTCCGGAAACGGAAGGGACCGGCACCGACGGTCACCGGGGAACGAAGGACGCGATCGCGGTCCGGTCGCATCTTCCGGGAGATTCGCCCTGCGGGCAAGGAATCCGCGGCTCGGACAGGGGGGGCAAGCACCCGAAGCGACACCCGCCGCGGGTCATCTCGAGCCCGATCGGCCGGGAGATTGCCCCGCCGCGGACGAGGGGGCTATCCTCATGCCCACAGGGCTCGGGTCTGCACGGTGCGACGGCCCCTCCGGCAACACGTCGGCCGCGCACGGCTTCACGCGGCGCGTCGCCGAGTCAATTCCTCCCCCGTGACGGCGTCATGGCTACTCCCCCCCGTTCCCCGATCGCGATCGTGGCGCTCGTTCTCATCCAGGGAGTTGTGGCGCCGATGGCGCGGAGCGCGAATCCCGACCGGCCCGGCGGCGCCGTCGCCGGGGCGGAGCCCTTTTCCGGAGCTCCGCCAGGGGTGCTCGTGACCGCTCCCGGCACCGCCTCGACCCCGCTGATCGGCCTCCACAGCGACCACTTCGATCCCGTGTCGCGGGGGCAGGCCCTGCGGGCACAGATCGCCAGGGAGGGGATCCCGCGCCAGCCCCGGCTCTCGGCGCGGGAGCGGGAGATCGAAACCGCGTTCGCCGAGTGGATCGAGGGCGATCCCTCCCGGGCGGTGGAGGCGGCGGCCCGTCTGGCGGAGGCCAACGGCAGTCCGGACCAGCCGATCTTCGAGGTCGATTCCATCAAGCGGCTCGTCCCCGAGTACGGCAGCGACGGCAAGCCGTCGTCGGACGATGAATACCTCTTCCGCCTCGAACACAACCACGCGCTCCATCCCGCCGCCGTGGCGCTGGCCCGGATGGCGTTCATCGACCGCCTCGACGTCCTTGCCACCCTGCCCGCCGGCGATCCGGCGAAGCGGGTGTTCGTCACCAACGGCGGCTGCGCCGCCGGCAAGGGCAGCCTCACCGAGATCGTGAAGAACGCCCTCGGCGACAAGGCCCGGTTCGGCGCCGTGTGGGATGCGGCCGGGGAGGGGGATGCCCTCGAGAACGCCTGGGTCCTCCGCGCCGCGGGAGCCCGCGACATCGACGTCGTCTTCGGCTATGCCCAGGCCGACCCGCGGACGCGCTACGAGGGGGTGCTCGCACGGGCGGAGGGGACGGGCCGCGTGGTGGACGTGCTGACGTTCGTCAACAGCTACGCCGAAGGGGCACGGGCATTCCGTGCGTTCCTCGACTCGGCGGAGTACCGCGCGGCGGTCGCCGACGGGAAGGCCGTCGCCTTCGGCATCGACCCAGGGGAGTTCGACATGGCGTCCCTGAAGGACCGCTCGAAGCCGGCCTTCCCCGATCTGCGGAACCTCAACCCGTCGGGATCGCTCCGGCCGGAGGACATGGCGCCTCCCCCCGACAAACTGGCGGCGCTGGAGGCGGCGCTCGGGATCCTCGAGGCCTACGTCGCCAAAGCCCGGGAGGAGGGGAAGGACCCGCTCCCGGTGGCCCGCGGGGCGCTTGGAAACGCGCTCAAGTTCGCCGCGGACCAGCCGGAAGCCGTCGGGGCGGCGATGCAGGATTCCTACGAGCGGATTTTCGGAGACTGAGCGATGAGCAAGCCGGAGAAGGTGCCAGGTTCCCTCGAGCAGGCGGCGCAGGAGGCGGCGGACGCGATCGCCCGCCACCTCGCGTCGGACACCGCCGCCGACGACGCGCGGCGCGAAGCGGAGCGCGATGCCCGAATCAAGGCGGCGATCGAGAAGCTCGCCGCCGAGGGGAAGACGCCCCCCCCGAAACGCGCCGGGCCAACCGAGGACTGATCGCGGCGCCGCCGCGCCCTTTCGCGCGGCCCCCGGCCGACGGCTCGCTCCGCTGCCAGGAAGGGCTCAGAACAGCCAGTCGGTGGAGAGGAACGACGACGAACGGTCGCGGACGACCGTGGCGAGGATCGCCCGCGATCCGGGCATGTCCTTCGCCGCCACCATGGTACGGATCGAGAAGGCCCGCAGCGCGTCCCCCACGGAGAGCGTCCCCTCGGCACTGTCCTTGCGGCCGGTAGACGGGAAGACGTCGGGGCCGCGCTGGCACTGGCTCTGGAGGTTGACGGATTGCCCATCACCAGCGCCGGGTGGAGCGTGGTGAAGGTCTCGTTGAGGGGGTCGTTGGAGGGGCCCATACAGAGGGCGACGCCGAGCGGCGCGCGGCGGACCTGCGCGACGATGCCGTCGACCTGCTGGAATCGCGAGTTCGCCCGGTCGAGCTCCTTGACCGCCGCCAGCGTGTCGCGCGCGTACTGCACCGTGCGGTCGAACTCGCGCTCGGCGTCGGGGCGGCTCTTGGCGATCTCCCAGCAGAGGCGGTCGACGACGGTCTCGCGCGCGGCCGCCATCCCGTCGAGAAACCGCTCCACGCACCCGATCCGTTCCGCCACCGGCATCGAGGGCCAGGCGCCGCGCCCCTTGCCCCAGGCCGCGGCCGCCGCGGAGAGCGCCTCGAGCGCCTCCGCCTCCCCGAGGCGCGGGTAGGAGCCCAGGGGCGTCGGCCGGCCACCGTCGAGGACCGGCGAGACGACCTCCTGAACCGGTCACTCCCAGCGGCGCAGCACGCCCCCCACGAGCCAGGCACGTTGCTGGACGGGCGCCGGGCGGGCCACGCGGCGCTCGCTCACCAGGGGAGCTCGCGGATGAAGAGGTTGCGGAAGAACAGCTCGCTGCCGTGGTGCTGCAGCTCGATCTGGTCGGCGCGGGCCACCGGCCGCGCGCCCTTCGACCAGTAGTCCTCGAGCTTCACGCGGTCGACGACGAGCGTGTCGTTGAGCCACACGCTCACGCGCTCGCCCACCATGCGCACCAGGAAGGTGTTCCATTCGCCCGGCTTCCGGTCGGCGAGCGCCAGGGGGACGCTCCGCCACTGCCGGTTGTTCCACAGGCCGCCCGAGCCGAGGTTGCGGCCGTTGGCGTACTGTGCCACCCACTCCAGCGCCGTGGCGGGATCGGGCTTGCCCGGCCCGACGCGCGGATCCCACGGATCCCAGATCTGGATCTGCGGCGTGCCGCGCAGATAGATCCCGGAGTCGGCGCCGGGGGGGATCTTCCAGTCGACGAGGAGCTCGAAGTCGCCGTAGTCGCGGGCGGTGCAGAGGCTGTCCCCCTTCCCGTCGTAGGCGAGCACGCCGTCGGCCACGCGCCAGTGCTCCCGCATCGTCGCGTCGGCCCGGGCCTGCGCCGCCTCGAGATCGGCGCCGGCCAGCGCCCGCCGCGCGGTGGCGTCGGCGTGCGCGAGCCCCTTCCAGCCGGCGAGCGACGTGCCGTCGAAGAGCGCGGTGAAGCCCGGGGGAGGGACGTTGTCGGCCGGGGCCCGCGCCGTCGGCGCGGTGGGGGAGAGATCGGCCACCGTCAGGTCGCGGAACTCCACCCGGTCGTCGTGGCCGGCCAGGACGATGTGCCCGCGGCGCGAATCCTTCCCGGGGTGGGGCGCGCCGTCGAGGACGGGCGCGTCGTCGAGGAAGGTGTCGACGATCACGGCGCCGTTGAGGATCACGATCACGTGGTCGTCGATGGCGACGATCGTCTCGCGGTTCCACTGGCCGACCGGCTTCAATTGGCCGGTCCTGGCGGGCGTGATGCCGTAGACGCTGCCGTGGTACTGCCAGGGCTTGAGCCAGGTGAGCCGCTGCCGGCCGGCGCCCGGGATCTCCGCCTCCTGGCCGTAGAGGGGGCCGTCGTGGTCGAGGATCTGGATCTCGACGCCGTCGCGCGACGGGTAGCCGCCGCGCGGCACGCGGATGCCGATGCCGTTGTTGCCGCTGGACTCGAGGCGGAACTCGAAGGTGAGGGCGAAGTCGCCGTAGGCGGCCGACGTCTCGAGCGTCTTGCCCCCCTTCCTGCAGACGAGGATCCCGTCCTCCACGGCGTAGCCGGCGGTGTCGCCCGTCCAGCCGGCGAGGTCGCGGCCGTTGAAGATCGGCTCGGCCGGCACGGCGGCGAGGATCCGCGCGACGCGCTCGGCCGCGGCGAGCGCCGGATCGGGGGCGGCCGCCGGCGGCTGGCCCGGCGCCGCGGCGAGCGGGGCCAGCGCGAGCAGCACCAACGGCAGGATCGGCACGCGCCTGGGGCGTCGGTCGCGGCATCGCGGCGGGCGGGGGAGGGGCATCACGGGCCTCCGGTGGGGCGGATCGGGATCGCCCGGAGAATCTACGGCCCTGCCGTCGTCGGCGGCAACGCGCCGGCGCCATCGGGTAGCATCGCACCGCCGGGGGCGCTGCCGCCGGCAGGAGGCCACGGGGAGAAGCCAGGGGGGCGACGACGGTGCGCGGAATCCTGATCGGAGCGTTCACGGCGCTGGCGGCGCTCGGCGGCCTCGCGGGAGCCTCCGCGGCGCCGGCCGGATGGCGCGCGGGTGCGGCCGCGCGGTCGATCACGCCGCAGCGGCCGCTGTGGATGGCCGGCTACGCCTCGCGCGACCGGCCGGGAGAGGGCACCGAGAGCGGGCTCTTCTGCAAGGCGCTCGTGCTGGAGGACGGCGAGGGGCGGCGCGGGTGCCTGGTCACGCTCGATCTGGTGGCCATCGACCGCGGCCTCGCCGGACGCGTGCGCGCGAGGCTCGCGGAGGCGCACGGCTTCGACCCCGGTGCGGTGGCGATCGTCGTCTCGCACACCCACTGCGGCCCGGTCGTGGGGGGGAGCCTATCGGTGATGACGGAGGTGATCCCCGAGGATCAGAAAGCCCCCCTCGCCGAATACGCCGCCGCGCTCGAGACCACGATCGTCGCGGTGGCGGGGGACGCGCTGGTCGCCCTCGCCCCGGCCACGCTCGAGGCGGGGAGCGGCACGGCCGGCTTCGCCGTCAACCGCCGCGCGAACCCCGAGGCCGAGGTGCCGGCGCTGCGCGCGGCGGGGCGTCTCGCCGGCCCGGTCGACCACGACGTGCCCGTGCTGGCCGTGCGCCGGCCCGACGGGGCGCTGGCCGCGGTGGTGTTCGGCTACGCCTGCCATGCCACCGTCCTCTCCTTCCAGTCCTGGTGCGCCGATTACCCCGGCTTCGCCCAGACGGCGCTCGAGGAGCGGCATCCGGGAGCCGTGGCCCTCTTCTGGGCCGGCTGCGGCGGCGACCAGAATCCCCTCCCGCGGCGTTCGGTGGACCTGGCGCGCGACTACGGCCGGCAGCTGGCCGACGCCGTCGACGCCGTCCTCGCCGGCCCGGCGCCCGCGCCGCTGCCGCCGCGGCTCGAGGCGTCGCTGGCCGAGATCCCGCTGCGCTTCGCGTCGGTGCCCGGCGACGCCGAGCTCGCCGCCGACGCCGCCTCGAGCGACCGCTTCGTGGCCGCCCGGGCGCGCGTCCTCGCGCGGCGGCGCGCCGAGACCGGCCGGCCGCTCGAGCAGGAGTATCCCTATCCCGTCGGGCTGTGGCGGCTCGGCGGCGAGGTGGAATGGCTGTTCCTCGGCGGCGAGGTCGTGGTCGACTACGCCCTGCGGCTCAAGGGCGAACGGCGCGGGAAGAAGACCTGGGTCGCCGCCTACGCCAACGACGTCATGGCCTACATCCCCTCCCGCCGCGTCCTCGTCGAAGGGGGCTACGAGGGGGGCGGCGCGATGGTCTACTACGGACAGCCCGCTCCATGGGCGGAGGACGTCGAGGCGAGGATCGTCGCCGGGGTGCGCGGGCTCGCGGGGGACTGACGCGATGGCCGAAGGCGACGCCGTGGACGACCGACCGGACGACGAATCGGACGACGAAACGTCCGCGGCGGACGACCCCGCCCTGGTGGCGCCCTCCGATCCGCGGGCCGACGCGCTGCTCCCCTTCGGCCGCGTGTGGGACGGCCGGCGCCCGCCCGACCCGGTCTTCGGCCGCGACGCCGCGGTGGCCCGCGTCATCGACCAGATCGATCGCGTGGGGCGCTCCTTCATCGTCGTCGGGCCGCCCGGCGTCGGGAAGACGGCCATCATCCGCGCGGCGCTGCAGGCGCTCGCCGCACGGCCGGGCTCCCCCTGGCGCTTCGCCGAGGTGACCACCGGCATGCTCGTCGCCGGGCAGAGCTACTTCGGGCAGTGGCAGGAGCAGGTGAAGAAGCTCCTCGCGGCGGCGCCGCACCGCGAGAGGGTGGGGGTGTGGGTGGGGT
>CAISKG010000087.1 GCA_903885855.1 uncultured Planctomycetaceae bacterium | reverse complement strand
GCCGCCCGCTTCCTGGCGCCGGGCCTGGCACTCGCGCTGGCGGCCATCCTCGTGCCACGCCTGCCGGCGCTCGCGCCCTCGCTCGTCGGCTGGGGACGCTACGCCGCCCTCTACCGCGGCGAGCCGTCGGAGTTCCTCGTCGTGCGCGAGGGGGCCGACAGCACGCTGGCCGTGTCGCGGAATCTCGTCGGCACCCTCAACTACCACAACGCCGGCAAGGTGCAGGCCTCGGGCGAGCCGCAGGACATGCGCCTCCAGCGCATGCTCGGCCACATCGTGACGCTCGTGCCGGAGGCGCCGCGCCGTGTGCTCGTCATCGGCTGCGGGGCGGGGGTGACGGCGGGAAGCGTGAGCGTCGACCCGGAGGTGGAGGAGGAGACGATCTGCGAGATCGAGGCGGAGGTGCCGCGGACCGCGGGGGAGTACTTCACCTCGATCAACGACGGCGTGATCGACAATCCCAAGGTGCGGGTGCGGATCGATGACGCCCGGCGCTTCCTCCGCGAGACCGAGGGAACATTCGACGCCATCACCAGCGACCCCTTCGATCCCTGGGTGCGCGGGGCGGCGAATCTCTACACGGAGGAGTTCTTCACGCTGGCCAAACGCCGCCTCTCCCCCGGCGGCGCGATCACCGTCTTCGTGCAGCTCTACGAGGCGGGCACCCCCGCGGTGAAGAGCGAGATCGCCACCTTCCTCCGCGTCTTCCCCGAGGGGCTGGTGTTCGGCAACACCGCCGGCGGCGAGGGCTACGATCTCGTGCTCCTGGGCACCAACGGCCCCACGCGGATCGACCTCGACCGCATCGACGCGCGGATCCACGCGCCGGGCGCGGAGCGCCTCCGCGATTCGTTGGCCGCCATCGGCTGCGACGGCGCCGCCGAGCTCTTCGCCTCCTACGCGGCGGCCGGGCCGCAGCTGGGCCTGTGGCTCTCCGACGCCCAGATCAACAGCGACGCCAATCTGCGGCTGCAGTACCTGGCCGGCCTCGGCGTCAACGCCTACGAGCAGGCGCCGATCTACCGGGCGATCCTCGGCGCCGGAGCCTGGCCCGAGGGGATCTTCACCGGCAGCCCGGAGCGGCTCGAGCGCCTCGAGCAACTGGGGCGCCAGGCCCGCTTCTGATCTCCCCTCCCGCGGAGCCCACGCCATGCCCTCCTCAGCCCGCGTCGTCCTTCTCCACGCCGCGGCCCTCGCCACGCTGGGCGTGGCCGCCGCGGCGGCCCGCGGCGACGACGTCGCCTGGACCGACGCCCGTGCCCTCGGCGTCGAGGGGCGCGGCTGGGCCGAATCCGATCTCGCCGCCCCCTTCGACCGCCTCCCGCACAAGGCCCAGGGGGTGGTGCGCGACGCGGTGTGGAGCCTCTCGCGCCACTCGGCGGGGCTCACGGTGCGTTTCGTCGCCGCCACGCCGGCCCTCCACCTGCGCTGGCGGCTCACGTCGGCGGAGCTCGCCATGAAGCACATGCCGGCCACCGGGGTCAGCGGCCTCGACCTTTACGCCCGCGACGGCCGCGGGGCATGGCGCTGGGCCGCCTGCGCCGCGCCGAACGACGCCGGGGTGGCGCAGGCGGCGGTGATCGGAGGCCTCGCCGCGGGGCGGCGCGAATGGCTCCTCTTCCTGCCGCTCTACAACGGCGTGGAGGCGCTCGAGATCGGCGTGCCCGAGGGGGCGACGCTCGAGCCGGCGCCCCCCGCCGGGCCCGGAAAGCCGGTGGTGTTCTACGGGACCTCGATCACGCACGGCGCCTGCGCGTCGCGGCCGGGCATGTGCCACACGGCGATCCTCCGCCGCCGGCTCGACCGGCCGGTGGTGAACCTCGGCTTCAGCGGCAGCGGGCGCATGGAGGGGGAACTGGCCGATCTCCTGGCCGAGATCGACGCCGCGGCGTACGTGATCGACTGCTGTCCGAACCTCGCGCCGGCCGACACCGCCGCCCGGACCGGGCCGTTCGTGCGCCGGCTCCGGGCCGCGCGACCCGACGTGCCGATCCTCCTCGTCGAGGACCGCCGCTACACCGACGCCTGGATCCGCGAATCGCAGGCGGCGGTCAACGATGGCAACCACGCGGCGCTGGCCGCGGCCTTCGACGGGCTGGTGGCGGAGGGGGTGACGGGGCTGCACTACCTCTCCGGCGACCTCCTGCTCGGCGACGACGCGGAGGGGGCGGTCGACGCGAGCCATCCCACCGATCTGGGCTTCCAGCGCCAGGCCGCGGCCTTCGAGGTGCTGCTCCGACCGCTCCTGCGCGGCGGCCCGTGAGGCGGCCGCGCGGGCGGCGGTCCGCGTCGGCGCGTGCCTACCGCCTGGCCGCGATCGGGGCGATCGGGCCGACGTTCGGCGCCGGCCGCTCGGAGCGTTCGTGGAGGTAGATCGCCAGCAGAGCGCCGGCGGTGAGGACATGCCACACCGCGTGCCCCTGCAGCCACGTATCGGGACCGCCCGGGAAGGTCCCCGCCACGTCCCAGGTCCGGCAGGCCCAGGCCACCACCAACAGGCCCAGGGCCGCCGCCAGCCAGCGGGCGTCGAGCCGCCGCGGCAGGAGGATCTGCTCGAGGACCGCGGCCAGGCACACGCCGCCGATCGCCCCGGCGAGGACCTGCATCCCGGGGATCGACCACTTCCAGCGCCACAGGGCCCACTCCGCGACGAGCGCCAGGGCGACCAGCGTCGGCACCGTGGCCGGCCCCGCGCCGCGCGGGCCAAGACGCGGCGGGAGGACGCGCACCAGCCCGACCAGAAGCACCGCCAGCAGCGGCAGCGGCATCGCGGCCACGTCGAGGCGCTGGCCGGCGCGCGACAGCGAGGCGTGGAAGAGCCCGCTTGCGAGCCCCAGCCACACGGCTGCCAGGCCGAAGAGCGCGGAGAGCGCCGGATGGGCCACGAGCGTCCCGGCCGGCGGAACACCGGGCTCGCGTGCCCGGCGCCGGTCGACTGACGCCAGACCGCAGGCGTAGAGCCCGACGGTGACGTAGGCCAGGTTCGAGAGGGTGTTGGCGCGGGTGCGGATCGGGCGGTCGATACGGACCCGTTCGGCGTAGCCAGGGGAGCGCAGATCGCGCCCCTCCTCCCAGCCATCCCAGGGGCCCTTCCCCTCCCACGCGGCGGCGGCGAGCAGCACGGCGGCCAGCACCAGTGCCGTGCCCCCCCAGGCGAATCGGTGGACCGCGGCAGGGATCAAAGGCACCTCGGGAGCGCTGGCCCGGGAGATCCGTCCGGCGACGCCGGTCGTCGGAGGGGGGCTAGACTACCTTCCATGCGAAGCGGCGACGACGTGGACGAGGACGACGACGATCCCGACGCCGAGGGCGCCG
>CAISKG010000086.1 GCA_903885855.1 uncultured Planctomycetaceae bacterium | reverse complement strand
GCCGGTCGGCGGCGACGCCGAGGAGGTGCGCCGGGCACTCGCGCGCGGCGAGGCGGTCGCCGGCACCGTGCTCGCACGCCGGCTGGGCCTCACCGCGGGCGACGAGCTGCAGGTGGAGGTCTTCGGCCGGACGACGAAGGTGCGCGTGGCGGCGCTCGTGGTCGACTACACCTCCGGCGGCGCCTCGCTCGTGCTCCGCCGCGACGCGGCCAAGCGGCTCTTCGGCCTCGAGAGCGCCGACGTGATCCTCGTCACCGCCGCACCGGGCGCCGGAGAGGCGCTGCGGGCGCCGCTGGCGGCGATCGCCGAGCGCCGCGGGATGCTCGCGCGCAGTTACGGCGACGTGAAGGCCTTCGTGGACGGCGTCGTGGGCGGCGTCGTCGGATCGCTGTGGGCGATCCTCGGCCTCGGCTTCGCCGTCGGCAGCCTCGGGGTCGCCAACACGGTGACGATGAACGTGATGGAGAAACGGCGCACGCTCGGCCTGCTCCGCGCCGTGGGGATGACCGGCCGGCAGGTGACCGGCGTCGTGGTCCTGGAAAGCGTGCTCCTGGGGCTCGCCGGGGGCTGCATCGGCCTCCTCGGCGGGCTGACGACGGCGCTGTTCATCCAGTACGCCAGCCAGCCGCTTCTCGGGCACCCGATCCGGGCCACGATCCGCCCCGCCGTGATCCTCGCCAACATCCTCGCCGCGGTGGCGGTCACCGCGCTGGCGGCGTGGATCCCCGCCCGGCGTGCGGCGCGGCTCGACCTCCTCGAGGCCGTCGCGGCGGATTGACCGTCAGCGCCCGCGCGGCGCTCAGGCCGGCTCCAGGCCGGGGAGCGTCCCGGTGGAGCCGGCGAAGGCGTCGGCCTCGATTCCCAGCCGGCCGAGCAACGACAGGAAGAGGTTCGACAGCGGCGGCGCCCGCCCGGCCGGGAAGACGAGGTGCCCGGCGTGGCGGAAGCCGCCGCCGGCCACGAGCACCGGCAGGTCGGTGTTGGAGTGGGCGTTGGCGTTGCCCATGCAGGAGCCGTGGAGCACCATGGTGTGGTCGAGGAGGGAGCCATCCCCCTCGCGCACCGCGTCGAGCTCGGCGAGGAGTTCGCCGAGCACCACGAACTGCATCTCCTCGACCCGCTTCAGCTCCGCGATCATCTCCGGCCGGTTGCCGTGGTGGGTGAGGGAGTGGGTCTCGTGCACCACGCCCGGCGTCCGCGGCACCCACTGCGCCGGGTTGACGAACATCGTCACCAGCCGCGTGGTGTCGGTCTCGAGCGCCAGCCTGGTCATCCGCCCCATCAGCCGCAGCAGCGTGAACAGTTCCTGCTCCGGCTGCTCCGGCGGGGGCGGCGCCTTGGGGCGCGGCCGGCGGCGTTTCTCCCACACCTCCGCGCGCTCCAGGCGCCGCTCCACCTCGCGGACGCTCGTGAAATACCGCTCCATCCGGGCCCGGTCGGCGGCCGGCAGCGTCTTGTCGAGCCGGCGCGCGCGGGCGGCGACGGCGTCGAGCACGCTGCGCCCGGTGCGCAGCTCGTCGATCCGCGCGGCCGTCTCGGCCGGCGAACCCTGGAGGAACATCTCCCGGTAGAGCCGCGCCGGAGAGCGCTCGCCCGGCACGAGCACGCCGTCGCGCGTGAACGACAGGCTGGTCGTGCCGCGCGCGGCCACCGTCAGGGCCAGCGTCGGCAGGCGCGTCTCGGTGCCGATGCGTTCGGCGGCGAACTGGTCGAGCGACACGGTGTTGCGGAAGTCGCCGCGGGCGGGATGCGGTGCTCCCGTGAGGAAGGCGATGTCGGCGGCATGGCCGCCGTCGACGTCGGGATGCGAGAGCCCCGAGCAGACGGTGAGCCGGTCCCGGTAGGGCTCGAGGGGGAGCAGGTAGTCGGAGGGCTCGTAGTCCCGTCCGGCGCCGCGCGGGAAGAAGTACTCCGGCAGCAGGCCCATCGTCGTCTCGATCGCCACCAGGCGCCGGGGCCGAGCCCCGTCGGCCTCGGCGGCGCCCGCGCGGCTCTCGAGCCAGGGAAGCGCCACGGCGACCCCCGCCCCGCGCAGGAAGCCGCGCCGGCCGTGGGACCTTTGCCCCCCCGCCCGCGCCCCGTGCGGCCCCTCCCCTGCCCCGCCTCCGGCCATCCCTGCCTCCCGCGCCCCTCGGGCGCCTCACTGCTCCAGGAACAACGGGCTCTCCACCACCGCGTGGAGGAGCGCCCGCACGCCCCCCCCTTCCGCCTCGGCCGCACCGAGGATGGCGTCGACCGCCCCGGCTTCCGCGGCCGTCACCGGCGCCCCCGTGGCATGGAGCACCAGCTGCCGCACGAGCCCCCGGGAGAGCGCCCGCGGATCGGCCAGGAGCGCGTCGCGGAAGGCCTCGAAGGAGCCGCATGCACGGCCGTCGGCGAGCGTGCAGGAGGTGTCGACCTCGGGCCCGGCGCGCGGCGCGCCGGAGTCGGCGGCGAGCACGGCGTAGCGATCGCGCCACGCGCCCACCGCGTCGAAGCCCTCGAGCGCGAAGCCGGGCGGGTCGATCGCGGCGTGGCAGGACGCGCAGGCCTGATCGGCCGTGTGCCGCGCGAGGAGATCACGGATCGACACCGCCCCGCGGACGTCCGGATCGACCGCGGGCACCCCCGGCGGCGGCGGCTCGGGGGGCTCGTCGAGGAGCGTGCGAAGGAGCCACACGCCGCGTTTCACCGGCGAGGTGACGGTGCCGTTGGCGGTGAGCGTGTGCACCGCCGAGAGACCGAGGAGGCCGCCGCGCGGGCTCCCCGCCGGGAGCGGCACGCGTTGCCGCGCGCTCCCGGTCAGCCTGCGGCCGTCGACGATTCCCTCGGGGGGGAAATAGTGCCGCGCCAGCCGCTGGTCGAGGATCACGAAGTCGGACCGCACCAGCGCCGTCACCGGCTCGTCGCCGCGCACCAGCGCCGCCACGAAATCCCGCGCCTCGCCGCGCATCGACTCCAGCAGCAGCGGATCGAAGTCGGGATAGAGCGTGGCGTCGGGCGTGGTGGCGCCCAGGTCGCGCAGGCCCAGCCATTCGTCGGCGAGGTGCTCGGCCAGGCGCGCCGCCCGCGGGTCGGCGAGCATCCGCTCGACCTGGCCGCGCAGCACCTCCGGGCGCCTGAGGTGCCGGCGCGCAGCCAGCGTGAAGAGCTCGTCGTCCGGCATCGAATCCCAGAGGAAATAGGAGAGCCGCGCCGCGAGGCGCCAGTCGTCGAGCGGCCCGGGCGGGCCGCCGAGAAAGACGAATTCCGGCGACACGAGCGTCGCCGCGCACGCCGCGCGGAACGCCTCCTCGAAGGGATCCCCCTCCTTCACGCGCCGCCGGACGAGCCCCACGGCCGCGGCGATCTCGGCGGCCGTCGCCGGGCGGCGGTAGGCGCGCCTGAGGAACGACGTGAGCAGCCGCTTGGCGTCGGCCGCGGCGTCGACCGGAACCACGGCCCACGGCTCCTCGGCGCCGTCGCTCCGCGGCAGGGCGCCGGGATGCCGCTGCAGGGCGGCGTCCCGCCGCGGCGCGACGGCGCCGCGCGGCAGGGCGACCAGCGGCAGTTCGCCGAACAGGCGGCGGTGGCTCTCCGGCGGCCAGGCTTCCTCGATCGGCCCCTCCACCTCGAGCCAGTCCACCGCCACCCCCGGCCCCACGTACTCCGCCGCCCGGCCGGGCATGCGGTACACGCGCGCCGCCGGCAGCGAAGCGCCGGTGAACAGCAGCCGCTCCCCCGGCTCGAGCCAGGCCTCGATCGCGTGCACCGTGGGGGCGAGCGAGGGGGCGTCGAAGGTGCCCAGGAGCCGGTCGTCGGCGTGGAGGGTGACGGTCTCCGGGGCCGGCCGGGGCAGGATCCGCCCCTTGTCCCACTGGAACCCCCACACCGAGAGACGCAGCCGGTAGCGCCCCGCGTGCACCGGGGAGAATCCCGTGAAGAACAGCGCGAAGTGGTCGTCGATCCCCTGCCGCCGGAAGACCCCCACGGAGTGCCGGTAGGGAAAGAGCCCCGACTGCTCGTAGTGGACGAGCTTGTGGGGCAGTGCGTCGCGCACGATCGGCAGGGCTTCGGCGTCGTAGCGGCCGTCCCTGAGGAACACCGCGTCCCCCTCGAGCAGGGCGAGCTTGAAGAACTCCTGCCCTCCCGGAAGGATCCGCTCCTCGAAGGGCTTGGCCGGCGTGCGCCGCGGGGCGGTGGCGGCGGAGAGCGCCTTCTCCGCCGCGGCGTACCAGCAGCCGACGTGGACGTGCGACACCTCGAGTGCGGCGGCGGCCTTGTCGGTGCCGTGGGCCCGGCCGTCCTCGGGCAGCATGTGGCGCACCTCGAGGCCGGGAAGGGCCAGGAGATCGCGGAGCGTGTGCTCGTGCTCCACGCGTGAGAGTCGCCGCACCGGCGCCCGCGCCACGGCCCCGTCG
>CAISKG010000085.1 GCA_903885855.1 uncultured Planctomycetaceae bacterium | reverse complement strand
GCCCCACCCGCGCCCCCGGCGCCCGCCGGGGCCGAGCCCGGCCGGTCGGCCACGGGGATCGTCCGTGTCGACACGCAGAAGCTCGACGGCCTCATCGATCTCGTCGGCGAGCTCGTCATCGCGCAGTCGCTCGTCGTCCAGCATCCCACGATCGGCGCGGTGGCCGACCAGCAGCTCGCCCGGTCGCTCGCCCAGCTGCGCGGCATCACCTCCGACCTGCAACGCACGGCGATGTCGCTGCGGATGGTGCCGGTGCGCGCCACGTTCCAGCGCATGACACGCCTGGTGCGCGATCTGGCGGTGCAGCAGGGGAAGGAGATCCGGCTCGTGCTCGAGGGGGAGGACACCGAGCTCGACCGCGGCCTGGTGGAGGACCTCGCCGATCCGCTGGTCCACATGATCCGCAACTCCGCCGACCACGGCGTGGAGGATCCGGCCGCCCGCGAGGCGGCGGGCAAGCCGCGGGCCGGCACGATCCGCCTCCGCGCCTTCCACCGGGGTGGGTTCGTGGTCGTCGAGGTGTCGGACGACGGCCGGGGGCTCGACCCGGCGCGGATCCTCGCCAAGGCGGTGGAGCGGCGGATCGTCGAACCCCACGACACGCTCGACACGCGGCAGATCCTCGATCTGATCTTCGCGCCGGGCTTCTCCACCGCCGAGCGGGTCACCGACATCTCCGGCCGCGGCGTGGGCATGGACGTCGTCCGCCGCAACGTCGAGCGGCTCCGGGGCAAGATCGAGATCGATTCCACGCCCGGCGCGGGCACGCGCTTCACGATCTCCCTGCCGCTCACGCTGGCGATCATCGAGGCGGTGATCGTGGGGGTGGGCGAGGAGCGCTACGTGATCCCCACCCTCGCGGTGCGCGAGAGCTTCCGGCCCCGGCCGGGGCAGGTGGCGACGGTCCAGGGGAAGGGGGAGATGGTGTCGCTGCGCGGCCGGATGACGCCGCTCTTGCGCCTCGCCGACCATCTGCGGGTCACGCCGCGGACGCGCGACGTCACCGAGGGGATCGTGGTCGTCGTCGAATCGGGCAGCGACGCGCGCTGCCTGCTCGTCGACGACCTCCTCGGCAAGCAGGAGGTGGTGATCAAGAGCCTCGGCGACCTGTTCGCCAGGCAATCCGACTTCGCCGGCGCCGCGATCCTCGGCGACGGGCGGATCGGGCTGATCCTCGACACCGCCTTCCTCGTCAAGCTTCCCAGACGCGGCGGCGAGGCCGCCTGACACCCCGGGAGGGGCCCCGGCCCCGCAGGATCCATGACCGCCGACCATCCCGCCGTGCCCCACGCCGCCCCCGGGAAGTACTTCACCTTCACGCTCGGGAGCGAGTCGTACGGCATCCCCGTCCTCAAGGTCCGCGAGATCATCCGGCTCTGTCCGGTGACACCCGTGGCCACCATGCCCGCGCACGTGCGCGGCGTCATCAACCTGCGCGGCAAGGTGATCCCGCTGGTCGACCTGCGCACGCGTTTCGGACTGCCCGCCGCGCTCGACGACGACCGCACCTGCATCGTCGTCACCCAGGTCGCCGCGCCGCAGGGGGGCGTGCGCCCCTACGGCGTGCTCGTCGACGGCGTCGAGGAGGTGGTGCAGTTCGACGCCGCCGACATCGAGCCCACCCCGGACTTCGGCGGGGCGATCGACGTGCGCTTCCTCACCGGCATCGCCAAGGGGAGCGAGCGGGTGACCATGCTCGTCGACCTCGACGGCATCTGGGCCGCCGACTGTGCCGCGATCCCCGATCCCGACCGACCCCCGGCCGCGCCCCCGGCCCCCACCCCGCACGTGACGCGATGATGCCCCGATCGATCCCCGTCCGCATCGCGCTGCTGTGCGGCACGCTCGTGCTGTTCTCCGTGGTCACAGGCGCCCTCGGCCTGTGGTGGCTGACGCGCCTCGACGCCGAGGTGACGCGGGTGGCGGAGAACTCGGTGCCCTCGCTCAAGGTCCTCAACGAGGCCACCAACGCCCTCACGGCCGCCGGGCGAGCCGTGCGGCGGATGGCGCTGGCGGCCGCTCCGGCCGATCGCGACACGGCCGAGCGCGCCTACCAGGCCGCCCGGGCGGCGGTGGCGGCCACGTTCGTGGAGTACGAGAAGTACTTCTCCGACGAGGAGGACGAGCGCCTCTTCCGCATCGCCACGGAGCGCCGCGAGGCCTTCTTCCGCGCCGCCGACGCGGTGGCGGCCGCCGCGCGCGACGGCTCGCCGCGGGTGACCGAGCTGCTGACGGCGTCCGACCCGGTGCTCGAGGCCACCATCGAGGCCCTGTCGGTCGATCTCGAACACAACGCCCGTCTCGCCGAGCAGGTCTCGGGGCGTGCCGAGGCGATCGTCGACTCCAGCCGGCTCTCCACCCTCGCCGGAGCGCTCGCGGCGGCGCTCCTGGGCGCGCTGTTGGGCTGGCTGGGGATCCGCGAGGCGCGGCGCACGCTCGGCGGCGTCTCCGACGCCCTCGAGGCCGGTGCCACGCACGCCTCCGAGGCCTCGGCGCAGCTCTCGGCCTCGAGCCAGTCGCTCGCCGACGGCTGCACCGAGCAGGGCTCGAGCGTGGCGCAGACCAGCGCCGCCCTCGAGCAGATGTCGGTCATGATCCGCAGCACCGCCGAGAACGCCGAGCGCGCCAAGGGGCACGCCGGCGAGGCGAGCCGGGCTGCCCGGTCGGGCGCCGGGACGATGGCGGAGATGAACACCGCCATGCGGGCGATCGAGGAGTCGAGCGCCGAGGTGGCGAAGATCGTGAAGAACATCGACGAGATCGCCTTCCAGACCAACATCCTCGCGCTCAACGCGGCCGTGGAGGCGGCCCGGGCCGGGGAGGCCGGCGCCGGCTTCGCCGTCGTCGCCGACGAGGTCCGCTCGCTCGCCCAGCGCAGCGCCGCGGCCGCGCGCGAGACCGCGGAGCGGATCGAGGCGGCGATCACCAACAGCCGCCGCGGCAGCGCCAGCTGCGGGAAGGTGGGCGAGGCCCTGCGCGAGATCGCCACCAAGGTGGAGGCCGCCGACGGGCTCGTCGCCGAGATCGCGACGGCCGCCAAGGAGCAGGCGCTCGGCATCCAGCAGGTCGGGCAGGCGATGACGCAGATCGACCGGCTCACCCAGGGCAACGCCACGAGCGCCGCCGACACCGCCGCCGCCGCCGAGGAACTCAGCGGCCAGGCGCGTCGGCTGAAGGAGGTCGTCCACCTTCTGCGCGCGCTCACGGGCGGCGGCCGGGCCCCCG
>CAISKG010000084.1 GCA_903885855.1 uncultured Planctomycetaceae bacterium | reverse complement strand
CGTCGTGGCGACCGCCACGGCCCTCGACGCGCTCGCCGCCGGCGATCTCGGCGCCGACCTGCCCGCGGGGGGCGACGGCGAGGCGGGGCGGCTCGGCGCGGCCGCGGCCGGCATGGCGGAGACGCTGCGCGAGTCGCTGCGGCGCGTGCAGGACTCGGCGGCGCGGCTCTCCAGCGAGGAGACGGAGGTCAGCACGGCGTTGTCGCGGCAGGAGCGGGCGGTGCGCGGCTTCAGCGGCGCCGTGGCCGACGTCTCCGGCGCGGTCAACCTCATCGCCGCCAACGCCGACCATCTCCTCGGCGCCACCGCCACCGTGACCGTCGCCGCCCGCGAGGCGACCCGCGTCGCCGTCGACGGCCGCGCGGGGCTCGACAGCATGTCGGCGTCGATGCGGGAGCTCGAGGAGGCGATGACCGCCTTCACGCGCAAGCTCGCCACCATCCGCCAACGTGCCGGCGGCATCACGACGGTCGTGACGACGATTGCCAAGGTCGCCGAGCAGACGAACCTCCTCTCCGTCAACGCCACCATCGAGGCGGAGAAGGCCGGGGAGGCGGGGCGCGGATTCCGGATCGTGGCCCAGGAAATCCGGCGCCTCGCCGATCAGACGGCGCTGGCCACGAAGGACATCGAGCGGATGGTGCGCGACATGCAGTCGGCGGTGTCCAGCGGCACGATGGAGATGGATCGCTTTCGGGCGGAGGTCAGCGAGCGGATCGCCAGGGTCACGCAGGTGGGGGAGCAGCTGGCGCGCATCGTGGCCCCGGTGGAGTCGGTGACCCGCTCCCTGGAGCAGCTCCATGACGGCATGGAGACGCAGTCCAGCGGCGCCCGAAAGGTGCGCGAGTCGATGGAGCGACTGCGGGGCGAGGCGGGGCTCTCGGCGACCACCACCGAGAGCTTCGCCCGGTCGATCGACGGGTTCCGCCATGCCATCGTCGATCTCAACGACGAGGCGGCGCGGTTCCGGATGGAGCGCCCGGGATCCGCCGACGGCTGACGGGACGCGGGCCGGGGGTCAGCGCACCGGGGCGTCGCCGAAGCGGGCCGCCTGCCGGGCGGCGAGGAAGCGCCGCAGGCCGTGGACGATCCTGGCCGGCGGCTGGGCGCCGGACTGGCTGAAGAGGGGCGTCTGGCCGTCGTCGGTGACGATCAGCTCCACCGCTTCCGGGGGGAGTTCGACGCCCCCGAGCAGGGTCTCGAGCGACGCCGCCTCCTGGCTGCCGTTGTCGGCGGAAGGGGGCACGTGGGCGACGACGAAGTGTTCCTGCACGAAGGGGGCGAACTCGGGATCGTTGATCAGGGAGTCGGAGTGGCTGCGGGCGGCCTTGTCGCCGGGCCGCGCCACCACGAGGAGGATCGGGCGCTTGGTGCCGCGGGCCGTCTCGATCGCCTTGTCGAGGGAATCGAGCACGTCCGCCCCCTCGCTCGTCGCCGTGGGGGCCACGGTCGCCACCTGCGGGGCGACCGGCCGGGAGGCCGTCACGGTCGTCGGGGCGGCGCTGGTGGGGAGGTGCTGGGCCATGTCGGCCACCCACGAGGCGGCCGTCTGCCCCTCGTAGCCCCGCTTCTCCGCGAGTCGGCTGCCGTCCGGGCCCAGGAGCAGAACCGCCGGGAAACTGCGGATGCCGTACTTGATGCAGACCTTCGACCGCTCCACGCGAACCGCCTCGCTGATCCCCTGCCGCGGCAGGTCGATCATGAGCAGCACCATCCGCCCCTCGGCCCAATCGCGGAAGGTGGCGGTTTCCAGGACGTTCTTCTCGAGCGTGCGGCAGTGGGGGCACCAGTCACTGCCCGTGAAAAGCACGAGCAGGGGCCGGCCGCTGCGCTCGGCCTCGGCCATGGCGGCGTCGTAGGAGGTGTGCCAGCCGGCGGCGTGCTCCGCGGCGGCGGCCGGGATGCCGACTCCCGCGGGAACGAGCCCGCACACGAGGGCGATCGCCGCCAGGGCCGCCGGGACGAGCCCACCACGCTCCCGGGCCGCCGTGCCCCGAAGGCCACGCCGACCGTTCCGGAACCCGCGCCTGCAAAGGCGCGGCCCGCTCTTCGCACCACCGTGCATCGTGGCTCTCCTCCGTGACACCGCGTCCCTCCTTCATCGGGCGATCGCGGTACGCTGCAAGAGTTTCCGCCGGCAAAACCGGGACGCGGAAGGCTAGCAGCGACCCTCGGGACTGTAAATCGATCGACTCCACCCAAAGCGCCCACCTTTCCCAGAATGTCTCTTTTCAGTCCCGTTACACGACTTAGGGCGATCGCGGGCCGTCCCAGATCGTCCCACATGCCGTCCGAAACGCCGCGGCGCTGCTGGCTCTGGCAAGCCCCGCCGCCGTCCGGGGAGGGCGGTCAGCGGAGGTAGACTCGCTGCCACGGGGGAGCCACGGCGGGCGATGCGCGCGGGCGACCCCCGATCGTCGGGGAGCGGGGCATGGCGGCGTTGAACGCGGTGAGCGGGCGATATGCGGACTCCTTCCCGGGCCCGAAACGGGCCCCGCGTGCGCGGCGCGGGGCGTGGGTGTGGCTGTGCCTGGCCGCTCTGGCGGTGTCGTCCCGTGCCGAAGACCCGCCGGTGATCCCGGTGCCCGAGGACCGGCAGGTCGCCGTGCCGGAGGTCTTCCGGCAGCCGGAGCGGGGCCTCGACGGCATCGGTTCCTACCGCTGCGCCGTCGCCATTCCGGAGGGGTGGAAGGGACGGCCGCTGAGCCTGTTCGTGGAGCCGTTCGACGCGGCCCTCGAGATCGTCGCCGGCGGGCGGAGCGTCGGCACGGCCGGGCTCTTCCCCCCGACCTTCCGCAGCGGACTCGGGGGCCCCGACCGATTCCCGGTGCCCGCCGAGGCCGTCGGGGCCGACGGCCGCCTGGAGATCGTGATCCGCACCTGCGTCCGCGACGGCCGGACCAACTTCCAGGTCGCGACGCCGGTGCTCTTCGGCGGCGACGAGGCGATCCGCCTCGGCGGCACGTGGACCTTCCGCGGCGGCGAGCCGGCCCCGGGGTGGCCCCTGCCCGCGGTGGGGGGCGCGCCCGTCCCCGCGGACGAGGCCGAGCGGTCCCTGCGGCGCATCGACGACGAGGGCCCGCTCCCCGCGGCCGCGGAGCAGGCGCGTTTCCGCCCGGCGGCGGACCTGCGCGTCGATCTGGTGGTCGCCGAGCCCGCGGTGCGCCAGCCGCTGTCGATCAAATGGGACTCCAGGGGGCGGCTGTGGGTGGCGGAATTCATCCAGTACCCGGAGCCGGCGGGGCTGGTGATGGTCAGCCGTGACGCCTTCCTGCGGAGCGTCTACGACAAGGTGCCCGCCGCGCCCCCCCGCCATGACCGCGGCCTCGACCGCATCTCCTTCCACGAGGACCGGGACGGCGACGGGATCCCCGAAACCCACGGCGTGTTCGTGGAGGGTCTGAGCCTGCTGTCGAGCTTCGCCTTCGATCCCGGCGGCCTGTGGGTGCTGCAGCCCCCCTATCTGCTCTTCTACCCCGACGCCGACCACGACGACCGGCCCGACGGCGATCCCACGGTCCACCTCGAGGGCTTCGGCATCGAGGATTCGCACTCCATCGCCAACAACCTGCGCCGTGGTCCCGACGGCTGGCTGTACGCCGCCCAGGGGAGCACGGTCACCAGCCGCGTCCGCCGCCCGGGCAGCGACGCTCCGCCGGTGACGAGCGTCGGGCAGTGCATCTGGCGCTACCACCCCGCGAGCGGACGCTACGAGATCTTCGCCGAGGGAGGGGGCAACGCCTTCGGCGTGGAGATCGACGCCGCCGGCCGCATCCTCTCCGGCCACAACGGCGGCGACACGCGCGGCTTCCATTACGTCCAGGGGGGGTACTACCGCAAGGGATTCGAGAAGCACGGCGAACTTTCCAATCCCTTCGCCTTCGGGTTCTTCGAGCCGATGGGCCACCACAGCGTGCCGCGCTTCACGCACGCCCTGGCGGTGAACGACGCCCCGGCGCTCGGCGCCGCGCGCGCCGGGCACCTGTTCGGCGTGGCGCCGCTGCAGGGGCAGGTGACCGAGAGCGTGGTCCGCGCCGAACGCTCGAGCATCGCCACCACCGACGTCGAGGCGCCGCTGTCGTGCGGCGACAGCTGGTTCCGCCCCGTGGACATCCAGCTCGGCCCCGACGGGGCGCTGTACGTGTGCGACTTCTACGAGCAGCGCATCGATCACGCCAGCCACTACCAGGGGCGGATCGACCGCGAGCGCGGCCGGATCTGGCGGCTGGCCGCGAAGGACGACCCGCCGCATCCGCTCCCCGACCTGTCGCGCGACGCCGCGGAAGCGCTCGTCGACCGGCTCGCCGATCCCAATCGCCGGATCCGCGAGCTGGCGCTCGAGCGGCTCGCGGCCGAGCGCCCCCGCGGCGCCCGCGCGCTGGTCTCCACGCGGCTCTTCGACGCGGGTGAACGGCCCGCCCCCTTCCCGCTCGATCTCGCCTGGGCGCTCGTGCGCCTGGGGGCCCCCGACGACGGCGAATGGCTGCGGCTCCTCGGCCATCCCGACGCCGCGGTGCGCGCCTGGGGGGTGCGGCTGTGCTGCGACGACGGCGCCCCGTCGCCGCCGGTCGCCGCGCGGCTCGGCGAGCTCGCCCGCGGGGAATCCGACCCGGTGGTCCGCAGCCAACTGGCGGCCTCGGCGCGCCGGCTCCCCACGGACGCGGCGCTCGCGCTGGTGACGGCGCTGCTGGCGCGTCCGGAGGACGGGGCGCCCGCCGACACCGACGACATCCATATCCCGCTGCTCTCGTGGTGGGCGGTGGAACGACTGCTCGCGCTCGACCGCGACGCCACCCTGGCCGGGCTCGCGGCCGCCGACGGCCCGCTGTGGTCGACGCGGCTCGGCCGCGACGTGCTCCAGCCGCGCATCGGCCGGCGGCTGGCCGCGGGCTCCCGTGCCGAGCAGTCGGCCGCCGCGGCCCTCGTCGACGCGGCCCCCGATGCCGAGCACCGCGGCCGGCTGCTGGCGGGCATCGAGCAGGCCCTCGGCGGCCGATCGCTGGCCACGGTGCCCGCCGATCTCCTGGCGGCGATCAGCCGCGCCGGCGGCGGCTCGCGCGGCCTGCGCCTGCGCCTCGGCGACGCGGCGGCCGTGGCCGAAGCGCTGGGGGTCGTGAAGGATCCGGCGGCGCCCGCGGAGGCACGGCTGGCCGACATCGCCATCCTCGGCGAGACGCGGCCGGCGGGCGCGCGCGAGGCGCTCCTCGCGGTGGCCGCCGCCGACGGACCGG
>CAISKG010000083.1 GCA_903885855.1 uncultured Planctomycetaceae bacterium | reverse complement strand
CTGCGACTCCACGCCGCACTCGCGGCGCGCGGCCGGCCGGTGCTCCTCCTCCATCGCCCGGAAGGGGGCCACGCCACGGATCTGGCCGATACGGCCGCCGCGCTCGATTTCGTCTTCGCCCGCGTCCGCGCCGACTGACTCCCTCCCGGACCCTCCCATGCCACGGATCCTCGTCGCCGAGTGCAAGCAGGAGGTCTCGACCTTCAACCCGCACGAAAGCTCGTATGCAGACTTCGACGTGCGGAAGGGCCAGGCCCTCTTCGACTACCACCGCACCGTCGGCACCGAGGTGGGGGGCGTCCTCGACGTGCTCGGGAAGACGCCCGGCGTCGAGGCGGTGCCGACCTACGGCGCCTGCTTCATCACCTCCGGCGGCCCGCTGGCGAAGCCCGCCTGGGAGCGGATCGAGCGCGAGTTCCTGGAGGCCCTCCGCGCCGCGCCGCCCGCCGACGGCGTCGTCTTCTGCATGCACGGCGCGATGGCGAGCCCCGCCGAGGCCGATCCCGAGGGAAAGCTCCTCGCGGAGGCGCGGAGGATCCTCGGGGAGGAGATCCCGATCGTGGTCTCGCTCGATCTCCAGGGATCCTCACCGAGCGGATGGTGGAGCACGCCTCGGGAATCGTCGCCTACCACACCTACCCCCACGTCGACTTCTTCCAGACCGGCCAGCGTGCCGCGCGGCTGCTGCTGCGCATCCTCGCCGGGGAGGCGGCGCCGGTGACGGCGGTGGTGCCGGTGCCGGCGCTGGTGCGCGGCAACGAGCTGATCACGGAGACGGGGAGCTTCGGGAGGGTGATCGAGCGCGCGAAGGCGATCGAGGAGGGACCCGGAGGGCTCTCGGCGGGGATGTTCATCGGCAACCCCTTCACCGACGTGCCCGCCCTGCGGACCTACGCCTTCGTCGTCGCCGACGGCGACGCAGGCCTCGCCGAGCGCGGCGCGGTGGAGCTGGCGGAGTCGTTCTGGCGGCACCACGAGAGGATGGTGGTCGACCTCGTGCCCCTCGCGGAGGCCGCGCGGATCGTCGTCGGCCACTCAGGCGGCGGCACCCTGGGCCTCGTCGACGCGGCCGACGCCACCAGTTCCGGGGCGTCGGGCGACTCCAACGCCGTCGTCGCGGCGCTCCTGGAGGCGGGCTACCGGGGGCGCGTCCTCGCGCCGATCGTCGACCTGCCGGCCGTCGAGGAAGCGAGCCGCGTGGGGGTGGGCGGGATGATCTCGATCACGCTCGGCGGCACGCTCGACCCGGCGCGCTTCCGGCCGCTGGCGGTGACCGGCCGGGTCCGCCTCGTCGCCGACGGCCGCTTCCACAGCGAATCGTTCGGCGAGGCCTGGGACTCCGGACCGACGGTGGTCATCGAGGCGGGGAACGTGACCTGGGTCGTGGGATCGCGGGCGGTGAGCCTCTACGACCGCTCGTTCTTCCTGGCCCACGGCCGGGATCCCCGGCACTTCGACGCCGTCGTGATCAAGTCGCCCCACTGCCAGCACCACATGTACGCCGCCTGGTGCGCGCGGATGATCGACATCGACGCCCCCGGCGCGTCGAGCGCGAACCTCCGCTCGCTCGGCCACACTCGCTGCCCGCGGCCGATCTTCCCGCTCGACGCCGCGGTGCCCTTCGCCCCGGCCGCCCGGCTCTTCTCGCGACCGCCACCCCGGAGACCCGCCCCATGAAGATCCGCGACATCCGCTGCGCCGGCCTGCGCGGCGCCACCCCCGAAGGGGGCTGGGCCAACGAACTGGAGCCCGAGGACTGCGTCCACACGCTCGTCGTCGTCCACACCGACGAGGGCCTCACCGGCCTGGGGAGCGTGTTCACGAGCGAGGCCCTGGTGCGGGGGGCGATCGCGCTTTTGGAACCCCTGTGGCGCGGCGAACACGCGCTCGAGCCGCAGCGCGTGAGCGAGAAGCTCCACCAGCACACCTTCTGGACCGGCCGCGGCGGGTCGGTGACGCACGCCATCAGCGGCATCGACATCGCGCTGTGGGATCTCCTCGGCCAGGCCACCGGCCAGCCGGTGGGGCGGCTCCTGGGGGGCCGCTACCGCGAGCGCGTCGCACCCTACGCGTCGCTGTTGATGGAGGAACCGGCGCGGATGCGCGACCGGCTCCTGGAGGTGAAGGCCCGCGGCTTCCGGGCCTTCAAGATCGGCTGGGGGCCGTTCGGGCGCTCGAGCGCCCGCATGGACGAGGCGATCGTGCGCGCCGCACGGGAGGCGATCGGCCCCGACTCCCGGCTGATGGTCGACGCCGGGGGCAGCGACGCCTTCTGGCCCAACGGCTACAAGTGGGCCCTCAACGCCTCGCGGATGCTGGCCGAGTACGCGGTCGAGTGGTTCGAGGAGGCGCTCCGCCCCGACGCCCTCGAGGATTTCGCGCTGCTGCGGGAGCACTCGCCGGTGCCGATCGCCGGCGGCGAGGTGCTCACGCGCCGCCAGGCCTTCCAGCCCTTCCTGGCCGCGCGGGCCTTCGACATCGTCCAGCCCGACGTGACCAAGGTGGGGGGGATCAGCGAGGAGCGGGCGATCGCCACCATGGCGCGCGACCACGGGGTCAAGTTCGTGCCCCACGGCTGGAACACCGCGGTGGGCCTCGCCGCCGACCTCCACCTGGCCAGCGCCTTCCCCGACACCGACCTGGTCGAGTACCTGGCCGGATCGGCTTTCATCGACGAGATCACCGTCGGCGGCTGGCATCTCGACGGCGACGGCATGCTCGCCATCCCGTCGCGCCCGGGGCTCGGCCTCGAGCTCGACCGCGACGCGGTGGCGAAGTACACGCGCGGCGCGGCGTTGTGGTAGGCCCGGCGGTCGCGGATCCGGCCGGATGCTTGACCAGCGGCGGTGGGGCTGCGAGGCTGTCGCGCTCGTTTCAGGAGCGCTCGCGGATGGCATCGTCGCTTTCGCCCCCCGATCCCGGGCACGCCATGGCCGGCGTCGTCGACACCGCCCGCGGCTGGCTGCGGCTGCTCGCCGTGCGGCAGATCCCGGACCGGCTCCGCGCCAAGGTGGCACCGTCGGATCTGGTGCAGAAGACCGTGCTCGAGGCGTTCGTGGACGCCGGTCGCTTCGAGGGATCGTCGCGCGAAGAGCTCTACGCCTGGCTGCGGGGAATCCTCCGCAACAACGCCCGCGACGCGATCCGCCACTACCGCGACTGCCAGGCCCGCGACGTGCGCGTGGAGCGGCGCTTCGACGAGCTCGACTCCCGGGAGCGCCGCGACGCGGGCCTCCTGGTGGACCGTCAGCCGGACGGCGACGCGATCCGTCGCGAGGAGGAACGCGTCCTCGACGAGGCCATCCGCACCCTCCCTGAACTCCACGCCCAGATCGTGCGGCTGCGCTGCCTCGACAACATGCGCTTCGAGGAGATCGGTCGCCGCCACGGCCGGTCGGCCGAGGCGGTGCGGAAGATCTGGGCGCGGTCGATCGTGCGGCTCCGGGAGCACCTCGCCACGGAGGGGGACCGCGACGGCGATGAACGCCCCCGGGGATGATCCTGCCGCGGCCGACGGAGAGGCCGGCAGTGATCGCGAGGATCGGCTGGCGGACATCGACGAGCGCGTCTTCGACGGCGCCGACGCGGCCGGGCTCGACGCCCGGGTGACGGCGGACGAGTTCGCCGAACTGGCCGCCGACCTCGACGTCGTCCTCCGCCTGCGGGCGGCGGGGGAGCGGCGGCGGGCCGCCGCCGACGCCTCCCGCGATCCGGGCGCTCCCGACGACGCCGTGCACGTCGGCCGCTTCCGCGTCTTGGGCGAGGTGGGGCGCGGGGGATTCGCGATCGTCTACGAGGCGGTCGACCCGCGGCTCGATCGCCGGGTGGCGCTCAAGGTCGTGCGCCCGGAGTCGCTTTCGGTGCCGGGCTCGCGGGAGCGGTTCCTCCGCGAGGCGACGCTCGCCGCCCGCATCGAGCATCCGCACGTGGTGACGGTCCACGAGGTCGGCGAGGCCGACGGGCTGGCGTTCATGGCGCAGGAGCTCTGCGCCGGCGGGTCGCTCGCCGAGTGGCTCGCCGACCATCCCGGCCCCGTGCCCCCGCGGCTGGCGGCGGCGATCGTGCGCGGGCTCGCGGAGGCGGCCGGCGCCGCGCACGGCGGCGGCGTCGTCCACCGCGACATCACCCCCGACAACGTCCTCCTCGCCGTCGATCCGCGGGGGGAGATGCGCGGCGCCGACGGCCGCACCTACCGCCCCAAGCTCTGCGACTTCGGCCTCGGTGCGCCCCTCGTGGCCGAGGGCGGATCGCGTTTCACGCGCCCCGGATCGCTCCTCGGCACCCCCGCGTGGATGGCGCCGGAGCAGGTCGATTCGGTCGCCTTCGGGCCGGCGGGGCCGCCGGCCGACGTCCACGCCCTCGGCCTGCTGCTCGACCGCCTCCTCACCGGCCTGGACCCGCATGCGGGGAGGTCGGCGATGGAGACCTTCCGCGCGATCCTCCTCGAGGACGCGCCCCCCGCCGACTCGATCCAGCGCGGCCTGCCGCGCGACCTGGTGGCGGTGGCGCTCAAGGCCCGGGCGAAGCGGCCGAGCGACCGCTACGCCACCGCCGGCGAGCTGGCCGCCGATCTCGAGCGCTTCCTCGACGGCGCGCCGACCGTCGCCCGCCCCCCCTCGCCGGCCGAGCGCGCCGGCCGCTGGGCGCTCCGCCACCGGGCGGGTCTGGCCGTCGGCGGGCTCGTCGTCGCGCTGTGCCTGGGGGCGATCGTGGCGGTGGGGCAGTACCGCGAGGGGCTCGACCGCGACGCGCGCCTGCGCCGCCAGGCGCGGGCCGATACGGTGCAACGGGCCTTCGGGATGTGGCGGCTGGCCGACGTGGCCGGCGCCCTCGACACGGTCCGTGCCGACGGGTCCTTCGATCCCCTCCCCGCGCGCTGGCTCGAGGCCCGCACGCACGCCGAGGCGGAGCTGATCCTCGACCGCGGCCGACTGGGCACGCCCTTCCATGCCGACCCGCCCGATCTCCACGCCATCGGCCTCTCGCCCGACGGGCGCACCGGCTTCGGTGCCGCCGACGGGACGCTGTTCCTCGTGCCGCCCGGGGGCGCGCCCACGGCGATCGCCGCGCACGACGAGATCAACGACGTGGTCTTCTCCCCCGACGGGAGGCTCGTGGCCACCGCCGGCGAGGACGGCCGGCTGCGCTTCTGGGACGCCGCCGACGGCGGGGCCGTGGCCACGGTCGGCGTCGATGCGGGGATCTTCGCCGTCGCCTTCGCTCCCTCCGCACGCCTCGTCGCCTTCGGCGGGCGGACGCGGGCGCTGTGGCTGCAGCCGCTCGCCGCCGACGGATCGCCCCAGGGCCCGCCGCGGCGCCACACCCCCTTCGCCCGCGATCCGAGCGAAGGGGAGGACCTTCCCGACATCCAGGCGGTGCTGTTCCTCGACGAGGACACGCTCGCCGTGGCCTCGGGGACGCGGATCGCCATCGTCCGTGTCTCCGACGCCGTGGTGCTCCGAGAGATGCGCCACCCCACCGGCACGCTGGGGCAGCTGTGCCTCGCGCCGGACGGCAGACGGCTCCTGGCGACGGGCACGGGCCGCACCCCGCACATCTGGGACTGGCGGACGGGGGAGCTGCTCGTCAGGCTGCGGAGCCACCCGGAGCGCGTGCAGGGGTGCGGATTCTCCCCCGACGGCACACGGATCGTGACCGGCTGCCGCGACGGCGTGCTGCGGATCTTCGACGGCTCGAGCGGCGACGAGATCGGCCGGTGGGTGGGACACCGGGGGCGGACCTGGGACGTGGTCTGGGAGCCCTCGGGGGCGATCCTCTCCGCCGGGTCCGACGGGACGCTGCGGCGCTGGGATCCGGACCGACCGGCGGCGACCGCCGGCCTGCGCGAGACGACCTTCCCGGGGGCCCCGCTGCTCTCTGCCGCGGCGCTCGGCGGGGGCGAATTCCTCGTCGTGCCCTCGGACACGCCTCCGATCGTGGTCGGGCCCGGGGGCGTCGATGGGGGCGCGGATGGCGATACTGGCTTCGCCCTCACGGCCTTCGCCACGGCGCTGCCCGGCGAGGGCACCGCCGCCGTCGCCGGCCGGCCGGCGCGCGTGGAGGACGGGGTCGATCGGATGGTGTTGGGGGACATCGTGCGCTACACGCGCGCGCCCGACGGATCGCTCGAGACGATCGACCGGGCACGCACGTCACAGGTGACGAGCCACGCCGTCCGCCCCGACGGCACGCTGGCGCTGGGGGTGGGCAGGAACCTCGTGCACTGGCCTCCGGGCTCGGCCGCCCCGCGCGACGTGGCCACCTTCCCGGCGGTGATCGACGCACTCGCGTTGTCGCCGGGCCCGCGGCCACGGACCGCGGTCGGGGCAGGGCCGGCGCTGTGGGTCCTCGGGGCCGATGGATCGCCCGGCGAGCCGATCTGGGCCGGTCCGGACGGCTTCGGGAAATACGTGATGACGGTGGCCTGGTCGCCCGACGGCAGGCGCATCGCCTACGGGCTGCGCGACCGGGAGGTGCGCGTCATCGACGTGGCCACGCGCCGCCACGTCGGGGCCCCCGTGATCCTCGGCGCCACGCCGCTGGTGATCCGCTGGTCGGCGGCGGGCGAGTCGCTCGTGATCGCCGACACCGACGCGGTCACGCTGTGCGACGCCGAGACCGGGACCACGTTCGACGCGATCCGGCCCGGCTGGCCGGTGGCGTCGATGGCGCTCGAGGAGGCCGCCGACGGTCGCGGGAGCCTCGTGATCGCCGGCGGCGACGGCGACGGCCGATTCCTCCGCCTCGACTTCGGGCGCGACTGACGGAGGCCGCCACGGGAAAAAAGGGACGCCGCGGGGGGATGGTTGCCGACAATACTGGATGTGCATATCCTTTATTGACCGATCGCCGGCGCCGCGGGCCGCTACCATGCACCTGTCGAGCCCCCTTGCCCGGAGTCTCCATGCTCTCCCAGACGGTGGAATACGCCCTGCGCGCGGCGACGTTCCTGGCGACGTCGGCGGACGAACCGCGGACGGTGGAGCAGATCGCCGACGCGACGCGGGTTCCCATGGCCTACCTGGCGAAGGTGATGCAGGCGCTGGTGCGCGGCGGAATCGTCTCCAGCCGGCGCGGGGTGGGGGGGGGCTTCACGCTCCTGCGCAGCCCGCGCGACGTGCGCATCCTGGAGGTGGTGCAGGCGGTCGATCCGATCCATCGGATCACGACCTGCCCCCTCGGCCTCGCCAGCCACGGCACGCGCCTCTGCCCGCTGCACCGGCGCCTCGATCAGGCGATCGCCGCGATGGAGAAGGCCTTCGCCACGACCACGCTGGCGGAGGTCCTCGCCGAGCCGTCGCGGAGCGTGCCGCTGTGCGACTTCCCCCTGCCGCCGCGGCGGAAGTCGTGAGCCCCGCGCCGCCGGCGCCCCGGCGGGGTGCCGGGCTCCTCGCCACGCTCCTCGTCGCGACGCTCGTCGCACCGCCTGCGACGGCGGGGGACGACTTCGAGCAGGCGCCGATCCGCTATTCGGCGACGGCGGCCGACAACACCGTCTCGCGCCTCCAGGAGCGTCTCGACGCCGGCACCGAGACGCTCGCCTGGAAGGAGGGCACCGGCTGGCTCGCCTCCGTGCTCGCCGCGCTCGAGGTGCCGGTCTCGAGCCAGACGCTCGTCTTCTCCAAGACGAGCCTCCAGCAGGCCCGCATCGGCCCGCGCAACCCGCGTGCCCTGTACTTCAACGACGACGTCTACGTGGGCTACGTCCGCGGCGGCGACGTCGTCGAGCTGTCGGTCGCCGATCCGCTGCTCGGGACGGTGTTCTACACGCTCGACCAGGCGCCCTCGCCCGCCCCGCGTTTCGCGCGACGCACCGAGGATTGCCTGCTGTGCCACGGCGGCTCGCAGACGCGCGGCGTGCCTGGCCACGTGATCCGCTCGGTCTATCCGGCGGCGAGCGGCCAGCCGATCTTCTCCGCCGGCTCCCACCGCGTGGACGACGCGACGCCGCTGGCCGACCGCTGGGGGGGATGGTACGTCACCGGCCGCCACGGCGGGCAGCGCCACCTGGGCAACGTCACCTACGCCGCCCGGCCGGCCGACGCGGCCGCCATCGATCCGGCGGGCCAGAACGTCGACGATCTCGGCGGCCGCTTCGGCGACTCGGGCTACCTCGCCGCCGCGAGCGATCTCGTGGCCCTCTCGGTGCTCGCCCACCAGGCCTCCGCGCACAACGTCCTCACGCGCGCGGGCTTCGACGTGCGCACGGCGCTCCACCGGGAGGCGGCCCTCAATCGCGATCTCGGCCAGCCCGCGAGCCAGCGCTGGCCGAGCACCGACACCGTCCTCGACGCCTCCGCCGCCGCCCTCGTCGACTGCTTCCTCTTCCGGCACGAGGCACCGCTGACGGAGGGCATCGAGGGCACGACGGGCTTCGCCGCCGAATTCGCCGCGCACGCCCCCCGCGACGCGGCGGGGCGGTCGCTCAAGGATCTCGACCTCTCCCGGCGCCTCCTCCGCCACCCCTGCAGCCATCTCGTCCACTCGGCGAGTTTCGCCGCCCTGCCGCCCGAACTCCACGAGCGCTTCTGGGCGCGGATGGACGCGGTCCTCGCCCCGGGCGCGCCCGCCGAGGGCTTCGCGCACCTCTCCGCCGACGACCGTCGGGCGATCCGCGGGATCCTCGCCGCCACCGTCCCCGGCGCGCCCCAGGCGTGGCGTGCCGACGCCGCCCCGGGGGCGGAGTGAGCCCCCCGCGCGGTACGCTCTGCGGGCATGCCCCCGCCCCGCCGCCCGTCGCCCCCGGCGCTCCTCCTCCTCGTCCTCGCCGCCGGATGCCGCGGCGGCGGCCCGGAGCCTCCCGCGCCGGTCGGCGCCGCGGGGGCGTGGTTCGTGGAGGCGTCGGCGCGACGCGGGGTGGACGTCGTCAACGACCCCGGTCCGGCGGGCTCGTTCTTCATGCCGCAGAGCATGGGCAACGGCGCGGCGCTGCTCGACTTCGACCGTGACGGCCGGCTCGATCTCTACCTCACGCACGGCGCCGGCCCCGCCTCGGGTGCCACCAACCGGCTCCTCCACCAGGAGCCCGACGGCACCTTCCGCGACGTGTCGGCCGGATCGGGCCTCGACGTGGCGGCGTTCTCCTCCGGCGTGGCCGTCGGTGACGTCACCAACGACGGGCTCCCCGACGTCGTGCTCACCGAGTACGGCGGGGTGCGGCTGTTCGTCAACGAGGGTGGCGGACGGTTCCGCGACGGCGGCCCCTCCAGCGGCATCTCCGGGCACGACTGGGGGAGTTCGGCGTGCCTGTTCGACTACGACCGCGACGGCTGGCTCGATCTCGCGGTGGTGAACTACGTCGCCTACGACCCCTCCCTTCCCTGCCACGGCCGCGACGGCGCGCGCGACTACTGCAGCCCGGTGCAGTTTCCGTCGGTGCCGGCCCGGCTGTGGCGCAACACCGGCGCCGGCCCCCGGCCCCGCTTCGAGGACGCCACCGCCGCGGCTGGCCTGGCCGGCGCGGGGGGGGCGGGATTGGGCGTGCTCGCCGCCGACGTCGACGGCGACGGCTGGGACGACCTGTTCGTCGCCAACGACCAGCAGCCCAACCGGCTGTGGATCAACCGGCGCGACGGGACGTTCGCCGACGAGGCGGTGCTGCGCGGCGTGGCGCTGACCGGCCTGGGGACCGCCGCCGCCAACATGGGGGTGGCCTGGGGCGACGTCGACGGCGACGGCCTCGACGACCTGTTCGTGACCCACCTGGGCACCGAATCGCACACGCTCTGGCGGCAGGATCCGCGCGGTTCGTTCCTCGACGGCACCGCCGCGGCCGGGATCCTCGGCGCCGGGCGGACCACCGGCTTCGGCACGGTGCTGGCCGATTTCGATCTCGACGGCGACCTCGACCTCGCCTGGGTCGCGGGCCGGGTGCAGGCCGGCCCACCGGCCCCGGCCGGCAGCGTGCCCGAGGCGTGGCGCCGCTACGCCGAGACCAACGACCTTCTCGAGAACGACGGCCGCGGGCGCTTCCGCTCGATCGCGGCGGCCAACCCCGCCCTGTGCGCCACCCCCAACGTCGCCCGCCCGCTGTGTGCCGGCGACATCGACAACGACGGCGACGTCGATCTCCTCGCGGGCACGACGGCCGGGCGCGTGCTGCTCCTGGAGAACGTCGCGCCGCGCCGCGGCCACTGGCTCTCGGTGCGCGCCTCGCTCGGCGTTCCCGACCGCGACGCCATCGGCGCCGTCGTCGCCGTGTCGGCCGGCGGCGGGCGCCGCCAGCGCCTCCTCCAGCCGGGCTCGAGCTACCTCTCGAGCCACGACGCGCGCGTCCATTTCGGCCTCGGTGCGGCCGACGCCTTCGAGGCGCTCGAGGTGCGCTGGCCCGACGGCACGCTCGAGCGCTTCCCGGGGGGGCCGGCCGACCGCGAGGTGCAGGTGGTGCGCGGGCAGGGGGCGCCGCCATGAGCCGTCGGCAGCGCCGCGCCCGCCCCGCACCCGACCGGCCCTCGGCCTCGGAGCCTCCGGGCGCGGCGGGGGCCGGCACCCGCGCGAATCCCCGCACGAAGGCCCTCCGTGCGGCCCTGGCCGCGGCGGCGCTCGCGGCGGCGGGAACGGCCTGGCTCCTCCTCCGCCCGGCGGCGCTCGTCCTACCGGACCCCGTGTCCCTCGGCGTGGCCGACGATCCGGCGGTGGCCGCGGCGCTCGGCGAATCGATCGCCGCGCTCCGCCGCGATCCCGACTCGGCCTCGGCCTTCGGCGCGCTCGGCTTCCAGCTCGCGGCCCTGGGGCGCGACGCGGAAGCCGCCGCCTGCTTCCGCGACGCGGCGCGGCGCGACGGGCGTTCGTGGCGCTGGCCCTATCTGGCCGGGGCCGCGACACGGCCGCGGTCGCCCGGGGAGGCCGAGGCCCTCTTCGGAGAGGCGGTGCGCCGGGATCCCGCCGCCGCCTGGCCGCGGCTGTCGCGTGCCGAGACGCGCGCCGAACTGGGGCGATTCGCCGAAGCCTGCGGCGATTTCGAGGCCGTGCTGGCCGTCGACCCGGGCCATGCCCGCGCCCGTCTGGGGCTCGCGCGCGCTCGGCTGGCCGGGGGGGATCCCGCCGCGGCGCGGGAAGCGCTCGGCAGCGCCCTGGATCATCCCGCCACCCGCAGGGCCGCGCGTCTGCTCGCCGGCCAGATCGACGCCCGCAGCGGGGACGACGCCGGGGCGCGCCGGCTCCTGGCCGAGGCCGCCGCCCTCCCCGACGACGCCCTCTGGCCGGACGACCCGCTCGCCGCCGAGTTGCCCCGCCACGCCTTGGGAAAACAGGCCTGGCTGGCCCTCCTGCGGCGCGCCGAGGAGGAGGGGGCGGACGATCGCGCGGCCGCCCTGGCGCGCCGGCTCGAAGAGACCTATCCGGAGGTGTGGTTCCTGCTCGAGGGCAAACTGCGGGCCTCCCGGGGCGACCCGGCAGCCGCCGAGGAGGCCTTCCGCCGGGCGCTCGTGATCGCCCCCGACACGGCCGAAGTACACTGGGAACTGGCTCGGCTGCTCGCCGCCGAGGGCCGCACCGCCGACGCGGTCGAGGCCTACCGTCGGCTGGTGCAGCTCGAGCCCGCCCACGGGCCGGCCTGGCGCGAACTCGGCCGGCACCTCCTCGCCACCGACCGCGAGGCCGCCGTCGAGGCGCTGCGGCGCGCACGCGATCGCATGCCTGCCTCGGCGGAGGCGCGCGAGGCGCTCCGCGCCGCCGAGCAGGCCGCGGCCGACGACGACCGACTCGAACCACGATGACCGCTCCCCAGCCCCGCCGCTCCCCCGTGCCGCGCTTCCAGGATCCCTGGCACTGGCTGCGCACGCGCTGGATCCGGCTCTGGGTGCTGTCGATCGTGGGCCTGTTCCTCGTCCCCACGCTGCTGCTGGCCGTGGCGCAGCGTCGCTACCTCGCGGCCGAGGAAGAGGCCTGGGAGACGACGCTCGATCCGAGCCGCCCCGATCCCGGCCTCCCCGCGATCGAGTCGTTCGACACCGCGCAGGCCCGCCGGGTGACGATCGGCTTCTACATGGAATCGATGGAGCACATCTCCCTCCACGACGGCGGCTGGCGCACGATCCTCGACGTGTGGTGCACCTGGGACCACGACCCCTCCGACCCCGACTTCGACCCCTTCGATCACCTCGTGCCGATCAACGGCCGCATCGAGGACAGCATGCTGCTCCGCGAGCGCCACGCCGACGGCCTGCACTACGTCCACCGCCGGATGGACATCGAATTCAACCGGACCTTCCGCGTCGTGAACTTCCCCTTCGACCGCCACCTCCTCCTGGCGTCGTTCGAGAACAGCCGGCACCCGCGCGACGAGCTGGTCTTCCTGCCCGACGAGGCGTCGAGCGCCGTCAGCCGGCGGGCGACGACGGTGGGCTACGGCATCGAGCGTTTCCACGCCGTGGAGAATCCCCACTCCTACCAGACCAGCCGCGGCTGGCCGGGCATTCCCGCCGACCGACGCGGCACCTGGTCGCAGCCCCGCTTCGCCATCGAGATCGTGCGCCAGGGCTGGGGGCAGTTCCTGCTGATGTTCCAGGCGCTGTTCGTGGCCGTGGCGGTGGCGCTCCTGTCGTGCTTCATCAAGCCGATCCACGTCGATCCGCGCTTCGGGCTCGGCGTGGGAGCGCTGTTCGCGGCGGTGGCCAACGGCTACCTGGTCGGCGCCCAGATGCCGGAGAACGGCGAGTTCTCGCTGGCCGACCTCATCAACCTGCTGGGCATCGGGACGATCTTCATCACCCTCGCCCAGTCGACGATCTCGCTTTGGATCTACGAGACCCGCGACGATCCGGGCCTCTCGCGGCACTTCGATCGGGTGTCGTTCTGGACGGTCCTGGCCTGCTTCGCCGTCTGCCTGGCCACGCTCCTGGCGGGGGCGGTGACCCGCGTGTGAGCCCCGGGCCGGATCGGCTCACACCGGGCACCGGCGAGCCGGCGCGGAGGCGGCCGGACGGCGGTCTCTCCCGCCGCGCGGGCGCCGTTCGAGCGGGATCAGCACGGTGGCGTCGGCGTCGTCCTCGAAGGGGTCGAAATCCCCGTCGAACGGTCCGAAAACCCGGGGGCCCTGGCTGCGTGGGTGCATGTCGTGGAGGGGGGGCTGGAGGGAGCGGTCTCCCTCCAATCAACCCACGGGAAGGGGCGGAATCAAATCGGCTCTGGCGCGGCCACCAGACCGGTTTTTTGGCCCCGCGCCGCGGCCGACCGCCGGACCGCAACACCCCCATAGTGAGGGGGTCTTTGTGCGATCCGCCGGCGCCCCGATCGGCCCGCCGGCGCCACGGCAGGCGCGCGTATACTTCCCGCTCCCGAGCCCCTTCAGCCCGATCGTCGGGCCGCCGGCGGGCCCGGAACCCCGAGCGGACACGAGCGTCGCATGGCCACCACGACCCCTGCCCCGTCGAGCCCCCCCGCCTCCCCGGCCGATCCCTGGTTCCAGGACCGCTTCGCGGCCCGCATCGGGGGGGCCGCCTACGGCAAGTCGAACGAGATCTACAAGTTCGAGCTCATCAAGCGGGCGAAGCGGCAGGCGCTGGCCGACCACCCCGAGCGCCGGATGCTCGACTTCGGGATCGGCGAGAACGACGAGATGGCCCCGGAGGGGGTGCGGGCCGCGATGCACCGGGAGATCGATCTCCCGGAGAACCGGGGCTACGCCGACAACGGCATCGCCGCCTTCAAGGAGGCCGCCGCCGCCTTCATGGCCCGCGAGTTCGGGGTGGTGCTCGACCCCGTCCGCGAGGTGAACCACTGCATCGGGTCGAAGACCGCGCTCTCGATGCTCCCCGCGGCCTTCATCGACCCCGGTGACGTGACCCTCATGACCGTCCCCGGCTACCCCGTGGCCGGCACCGCCACGCGCTGGTACGGCGGCGAGGTCCACCGGCTGCCGCTGGTGGCGGAGAACGACTTCTTCCCCGATCTCGAGGGCGTGCCCGCCGACGTGCTCGCGCGCACGAAGATGCTCGTCCTCTGCTACCCCAACAGCCCCACCGGCCGGGCGGCGACGCGCGACTTCTACAAGCGCGTCGTCGAATGGGCGATGCGCCATCGGGTGATCGTCGTCCAGGACGCCGCCCACATCATGCTCTCCTACGACGAGGAGCCGCTCTCCTTCCTCTCCGTGGACGGCGCCAGGGAGGTCGGGGTCGAGGTCCACTCGCTCTCCAAGGGCTTCCACATGATCGGGTGGCGGCTGGGATGGGTGTGCGGCCACGAGAAGATCGTCCGCGCCTTCGCCGACGTGAAGGACAACTGCGATTCCGGGCAGTTCATGGCCATCCAGAAGGCGGCCGCCGCGGGCCTGGCCGACCCCGGGATCCCCCGGCGGGTGCGCGAGAAATACCGGCGCCGCCTCGAGAAGCTCGTGGGCGTGCTGCGCTCCTGCGGCTTCGACTGCCGCATGCCCGGGGGCACCTACTTCCTCTACACGAAGAGCCCCAAGGGGGCCGGGGACCGCGTCTTCGCCACCGCGCAGGACGCCAGCCAGTTCCTCATCCGCGAGCTCTCGATGTCGACCGTGCCCTGGGACGACTGCGGCCCCTACCTGCGCTTCAGCGTCACCTACGAGGCGGCCGACGAGGAGGCCGAGGACGACCTGATGGCCGAGACGCACGCGCGCCTCTCGCGGGCGCGACTGAAGTTCGCGGTGTGAGCGCCGGCGGCCCTCGCGCCGCGGCGTTCCCGGCGCGCCGTCCGTGGCCTCCGGATGCCGGGGCCGCCGGCTACACTGGGCGGAGACCCGGGTCGGCCCGGAACACGGAGGCTTCTGTGGGGAGGATGCGCATGGTGTGGCGACGATTTCACCGCGGGGCTTTCCCCCTGCTCGCCCTGCTGGTCCTCGCCGGCTGCGGCGGCAAGACGGCAAAAAAAGGGGGCGGGCTCACCGTCCAGGAGCGCCTGGAGAAGGCCGAGAAGGAGACCACCCCCGACCGTCAGGCCGCCGGCTACCTCCGGGCGGCGCGGGCACAGCTGGCCTCCGGCGACAAGTCCGGGGCGCGTGACAGCGCCCGCACCGCTTTCGACCGCCTCAAGAAGGAGGGCGATCCCGGGGCGGTGGCACCGCGGCTGGTCGATGCCGCCGCCTTCCTGGCCGAGATCGGCGACAAAAAGGCGTCGCGCGACGCTCTCCTTCTGGCGGTGGAGCGATCGGAGGGGGTGAGCGACCCGGTGCGCCGCGCCAAGGTCGTCGCCGACTCCGGCGCCGTCGCCGGCGACAAGGCGAAGGGGATCGGCGACGCGGCGCTCGCCAAGGAGCTGCTCGCCATGGCGACGGCGCTCGCCGACGCCGTCGAGGAACGCTTCCGCGCCGAGGCCCTCGCCGCCGTGGCACTGGCCTGCACCCGCGCCGGCCAGGCGGACGCGGCCGCGGAGATGGTGGGGCGCCTCGAGGAGAGCGCCCGGGCGCTCGAGGAGCCGCGGGCCAAGGCGGAGGCGCTGGCCGCCGCCGCCGGCGTCCGGGCCCGCACCGGCAAGGGGGAGGAGGCCGCCGCCCTCCTGGCCGACGCCGCCGCCGCCGCCACCTCGATCGACCGGCCCGAGGGGCGCGCCTACGCCCTCCTGGCGGTCGCCGACGCCACCGCGGCCGCCGGCGACACTGCCCGCGCCCTCGAGCTCCTGCGCGAGGCCGACAAGGCGGCCAACAAGGTCGCCGACCCGGCCGCGCAGAAGACCGTCATGGACAAGGTGCGCACCACGATGGGCGCGCTCGAGAAGCCGTAGCGCCCCGCGTCAGGGAGCCGCGGCCTCCCACTCCGCCGGACGCTCCCCGATCTCCGCCTCGTCGGCCCGCAGGCCCGCGAGGATCCCGGCGAGATTCCGCCGCGCCGCCTCGCGCACTTCCGGGAGACGCTCACGCGGATCGGGCGAGCGCCCGCGGTAGTGGGCGGTGCAGGCCTCGGCCAGCCGGCGCACCGCCTCGTGCCGATCGTGCCCCGCGGCGGCCTCGGGGGGCGCGAGGGGATGCCGGCTCGGCGGCTCCTCCGGCAGCACCTTCCGTAGGTGCCGCAGCAGCACCTCGAGCTCCGCCGGCGTCGGCTGCCGCTCGAGCAGCGCCTCGGCCACCGGCGGCAGGCGCTCGGGGAACGACGCCCATGCCGCCCGGCGCAGGGCGACGATCTCCTCGACGGCGTGCTCGAGCCTCACCTCGCGGCACACGTGACGCAGGGCCGCGATCTCCGCGCGGGCCTCGGCCTCGGTCGGCCGCAGCCCCCAGCAGTCGCCGTCGGCCACCACGCCCTCCAGCGGCGTGCCGACGTCGACCACGAGCCCATGGCACAGATCGGGCCGGAACGACCTCCCCCGCTCCATCCGCCCGGCGATGTCGATCTCGGCGCGTCCTTCGCACACCGCCGCCTCGTTCTCGAGGCGCTGGGCCCGCTCCACGAGACGGTCGCGCGTGGAACGCGCCGCGAGCCGCTCCACGGCGGGCCGGTCGGGGAGGGCGGCGTAGAAGTCGTCGAAGCGGCCGAGGGCCGCCGCCCGCCGTGCCGCGTCGATGCCGGCGATCTCGAGCTGCCTTCCGAGAATCCACCGGGCCTCGTGGTGGCTCCTCCCGTCGAGCCGGTGGTGCGGCGGGGGAAACCACTCGTTCCGCGCCTCGAGCGCCGCGGCGAAGCGGTCGGGGCGCAGGCGGGGGTGGGGAGGCGAGCCTTTCACCGGGTTGAGGGCGTCGTAGGCGAGGATGGCGGCCTCGAGCTCCACCGGCGAGAGCCGTCGGTCGTCCCCGATCTCCGGCTCGTCGATCGGATCGCCGCACCGTCCCTGCAGGCACCGCCGCACCCGCGCGTCGAGCTGCCGGGCGAACTCGCCGCCCGGCCGGTCGGCGGCACGCCACTCGTCGAGGGCCCGGGCGATGCCGGAGGGGCCATCGCCGTCCCAGGCCCGGAGTCGGCAGCAGAAGCGCATCGACCAGCCGGGGTCTTCGTAGCCGAGGAGGGCCTTCCAGGGGGGGACGAGGGCGAACATCCCGCCGCGCACCTCCTGCTCGATCGAGCGCGGCCGCAGCCCCGCGTCAGCGGCGCGTCGGTCCTCGATCGCCTGCAGCCGCGCGATCTCCGGCCGGTGCGACTCGACCAGCCGCGTGCCGACGCGCTTGGCGTAGACGGGGTCGTAGGCCTTCCCGTAGCAGGCCACGTGCCGGCCGCGGCGCGGCTCCGGGGGCGCGGGCGTCGGTGCCGGCGCGGCGCGGGGCGGCCAGTCTCCGCCGAAAAACGCCGGCGGCTCGGTGCGGCCCGCCGCGGTCAGGAACGCGGCCAGGAACGCGGCCGCGAGGCAGCCGCAGGGCCGGATCCAACGGCGGATCCGGCCACCACTGGCGGCGCGGGCCGCGACGCTCCGCGCGTCACCGGCCCGGTTCGATCGCTCTGCCGCTCGCATCGGCCCCTCCGCGCGCCG
>CAISKG010000082.1 GCA_903885855.1 uncultured Planctomycetaceae bacterium | reverse complement strand
GCGGCCCCGGCGGCCGCCGCGGCGTGAAGCGCCGCCTCCGGCAGCGGCCGCTGCGAGCGGAGGCGGAGGAGCCCGCCCTCGGGCCCCTCGACGACCTCGATCCCCTCCACGTCGCCGGCCCCGGCGAGGCTCCCGGCCGCCCGTCGCGCGCGCTCGCCGCCGTCGGCGCCGGCGAACACCGCGAGCGTCTCGTGGGCGTCGCCGTGGAGCGCGAGCGCGAAGCCGTCGATCTCCACCACCTCGATCATCCCGCCGCCGGTGGAGATGGCTCGCAGCCGGTGCGCCACCCCGCCGCGCGTGACGGCCAGCCGGTAGGTGTTGGGGTGGGGATCGCCGCAGTCGATCGTCTCGTAGCGGATCGTCGCCCCGGCGGCGGCCAGCGCCGCCGCGCCGTCGGGGAGGCGCGGGTCGGCGGCGTCCCAGCCGAGCAGGCCGCCGACGAGCCCCATGTCGGATCCCTGCGACTCGTGCGTGGTGGGGAGCGAGCCGCCGCGGTCGAACTCCACGAGCACGCCGTCGGGGGTGCCGCCGACGAGGTCGCGGGCCAGCCTGCCGATCCGCAGGGCCGCGGCGCAGTGCGAGCTCGAGGGCCCGCGCATCACCGGGCCGATGACGTCGTTGAAGATGCTCACGAGCATGGCGGCGATCCGGGCGGTGGGGCGGTGCGTTCCAGGGGCGGCGTCGGGATCAATCGTAGCCCGCGGCGGGGCACGCGCAGGCCCGCGGCACGGGCGCGAGGACGCGCTGGGCGAGGTTCATGGCGGTGATCCGGGCCAGGCGCGGGTCGCGGCAGGCGTCGCAGTGCCCCTCCAGGCGCCCCCAGTCCCAGCCGTCGAGGGTCACGATGGCGCCGGGATCGCCGCCCAGGGCGCGCTCGAGCACGGCCTCCGCCGCGGCCGCGCCCACCGGGCGGAAAAGCCCCTCGGCGCCGAGCCGGTCGAGCGTGCCGTTGCCCGGCCGCGTCGGGACGAGGCTCACGTGCCGCACGCCCGAGGCCACGGCGAAGGCGGTCGCCTCGAGCGCCGCCGCCACGCTCGCCCGCTCGTCGAGCCCCGGCAGGCCCACGAGCACGAAGGCCCGCGCGTCGATGCCGGCGGCCGCCAGCCGCGCGCAGGCGGCGGCGAAATCCTCCCGCGACATCCCCTTGCCGATCCAGGCGAGGAGCCCGGCGTCGGCGGTCTCCAGGCCCATGGCCACCTCGAGGCGGCCGCCGAGCGCCGCCGCGAAGCGCGCGAGGCCGTCGTCGACCAAGCGCGGGTGGGTTTCCACGACGACGCGCCCGAAGCCCCGCACGAGCGCCGCGATGGCGGGCAGATCCTCCGGCGGCACGGCGCGCGGGTCGCTGAAGTTGCTGGCGTTGTAGAGCTTGATCCACGTCGGCGTTCCGGCGGGGCCGGCCTCGAGGGAGAGCGCCGCGCGGAGCTGCTCCGGCAGCGCGCCCGGCGGCGTGGGGCCGTCGAGCGTGTGGCGCCACAGGTCGCAGTGGGCGCAGGGGAAGGGGCACTCGGCCCCGGCCAGGAGCACGACGCGCGTGGCCACCCCCACGCCCGGCGCCGCGGTCTCGAGCTCGTCCCAGACGGCGATCGGCCGGCGCGGATCGGGGGGCGACTTCGGGCCCCGCAGGCCGCGCACCATGGCCGCCGTGAACCGCGGCAGCCCCGCGCCGGGGGGCGTCATCGGGCCGCCGTCGCGGCCCCGTCGGGGCGCTGGATCGTCACCTCGCGGTCGACCTCGATCCCGGGATGCTCGGTCGTCGTGCCGTCGGGCCAGGTGACCGAGACGACGACGGCCTCCGCCGCGTTCCCCAGGCCGAAGGTCACCGGAAGCTCCGACTGCGACTGGTAGCCGCGGGTCGGGCTCACGCGGCGGGCGGCCAGGCCGCCGGGGCCGCGCACGGCGACGAGCGCCCCGATGGCGTGGCGGTTGGGGCCGCTCTGGGCGAGGCGCACCCGCAGCCAGTGGTGGCCCGAGGCCTGGTCGTTGCGCAACAGCCGCGGCGCGGCGCCGCTGGCGGTGAGGAGCACGTCGCCGTCGCCGTCGCCGTCGACGTCGGCCACCGCGAGCGAGCGCCCCACGAGCGGGCGGTGGAAGTCGCTCCCCACCAGGTCCACCGGGGCCGGGCGGAACTCGGTGGCCTCGGCGGCGCCGCAGTTCCAGAACAGCTCCGGCGACTGCTCGTAGAACTGCGTCTTCTGCACCTTGTTGATGTCCTCCTCGAGGTGGCCGTTGGCGGCGAGGATGTCGAGCCGGCCGTCGAGATCGACGTCCTCGAAGAGGACGCCGAAGGTCAGCTCCTGGCGCGTCTCGGGGCCGAGGCCGTTGGAGACGGCGTCGTCCTTGAACTGCATCTGGCTCCCCTGGGAGACGTAGAGCGCGTTCATCTCGTTGGCGAAGTTGCCGATCACGATCCCGATCTCGTCGTCGTTGCGGAAGCGGGCGATGTCGATGCCCATGGCGCCGCGCGCCCGCCCCTCGACGTCGTAGGCGACGCCGGCCAGGTTGCCCACCTCCTCGAAGGCGCAGGGCCCCGTGGCCCGGAAGAGGAAGTTCTGCACGGTGTCGTTGGCGACGACGACGTCGAGCCGGCCGTCGCCGTCGAGGTCGTCGAAGGCCAGGCCGAGCGACTTCGCCACCGGCACGCCCGTGGCGGCGTTGCGCACGCGGACGCCCGCCTCCTCCGAGACGTCGGCGAAGCGGCCGCCGCCGTCGTTGCGGTAGAGCCGCGGGAAGGTGCCGGCGAAGTTCTGCGGCCGTCCGTAGGCGCGGCCGCCCCCCACGAGGCGGAAGTCCTGGGCCCGGTCGATGTCGCGCGACCAGACGACGTAGTGGCACACGAAGAGATCGAGATCGCCGTCGGCGTCGGCGTCGAACCAGCCGCAGCTGGTGCCCCAGTCGGCCGCGTCGCCCGCCACGCCCGCCTCGGCCGTCACGTCGGCGAAGCGCAGCCCCCCGAGGTTCCGCAGGAGGCGGGCGGGGCCGACCGCGGTGAGGAACAGGTCGACGAGGCCGTCGCCGTCGTAGTCGCCGGCCGCGACGCCGGTGCCGTAGAAGGGGACGTCGAGGCCCGAGCCGGCAGTGACGTCGCGGAAGGCGCCGCGGCCGTCGTTCTCGTAGAGCCGCGCCGTCGGGGCGGGCGACGGCGCGGGCCGCTCGTCCCAGGGCCACCGCGCCCCCTGCACCAGCACGAGATCCTGGTCGCCGTCGCCGTCGGCGTCGAAGAAGGCGCAGCCCCCCCCCATCGTCTCGGGGAGGAGCTTCTCGCCGGCGGCGCCGTTCTCATGGACGAAATCGATCCCGGCGGCGGCGGTGACGTCGGTGAAGGGGAGGGGGGGCATCTTCACCGCCGCCTCGGCCCGCCCCTTGGGCAGCTCGAGCTTCGCCTCGCGCGGCGGCGGCGGGGGCGGCTTGCGACCGGCCCACCACACGCCCCCCCCGACGAGCGCCGCCACGGGGACGAGGATCGCCACGGACCGCCAGAAGGCCCGGCCGATGACGGTGTCGTCGCGCTCGTCCCCGTCGCCGTCGTCGTCGTCGGCCGGCGGATGGTTGCGGTGCTGGGCCATGGAAGCGTCGATTCTAGCGTCTCTTCCCGCGGCGCCGCTCAGGCGCCGGCCGGGGTTCGTGTAGAGGAAGTAGGTGCCCCCGGGCATGCGGCAGTCGAAGCCGCAGGAGCGCAGCCCGCCCACGAGCTTCTCGAGGCGGCGCCGGTATTTCTCGCGCACCCGCCGGGGGATCCCGGGGTC
>CAISKG010000081.1 GCA_903885855.1 uncultured Planctomycetaceae bacterium | reverse complement strand
GCCCCGCACGTCTGGGTCGAGGCCCTCGCGCGCCTCGCCTCGCGCCCCGTCGAGCGCGGCGGCGCCGCGGCGGAGGAATCGGGCGCGGCGGTCGCGGTGCTCGCGGGGCTGCCGCTCTCGAAGGAGCAGCGCGCCGCGTTCAAGCCGACGGCCCTGGCGATCGAGGAGCGGGGCACGCTTCCGCCCGCGGCGATCCTCCAGGCCCTCGGTCTGCTCGGGGAGGCCACGGGGGAGTTGCCCCTGGTGGTCGTCGGCCGGCTGGCGATCGTGGCCCGGCTCGGTGAATCACCCGTCGACCGCACCGCCGCGGCCGCGATCCTCGCCGCCGCCGCGCTCGATGACGCCGGGGCGGCGCGCGTCGGCGAGGCCTTCGGCGAACTCGGAGCGCAGGAGGCGTCGATCCTCCTCCCCACGCTCGCCACACGGGGGGGAGCGGCGCTGGCGACGGCGGTCGCCGGGCTCGCGCGGAGCGAGGCCGGGGCGGGCGTGCGCCGCGATCTCATCGAGGCCGCCGTGGCGGCGCTGCCCGAGGGCGCGCGCGACGCTGGCCAGGACCTCCTCGCCCGCTCCGAGGCGCTGTCGCGCGGGGAGCGCGAGGCCTTCGAGGCGCTCCTCGCCGCGCTCCCCGAGGGGGATCCGGTCCGCGGCCACGCGGTGTTCGCGGGCAAGGCCGGCGCCTGCACCACCTGCCACGCCATGGCCTACGTGGGCGGACGCGTGGGGCCCGATCTCTCCCACATCGGCGCCATCCGCACGCCGCGCGATCTCCTCGAGGCGATCGTCCGGCCCAGCGCCGCCTTCGTGCGCAGCTACGAGCCGTCGATCGTCGTCACCGTCGACGGCCGCTCGTTCCAGGGGGTGGTGCGCGACGAGCCGGGGGGGGCGCTGGCCATCCAGACCACCGCCACGCAGGTGGAGCGCGTGCCGCGCGACGCGGTGGAGTCGATCGAGCCGGGGCGCGTGTCGATCATGCCCCAGGGATACGACAAGCTCCTCTCGCCGCAGGATCTCGCCGACCTGGTCGCCTTCCTCCACCGCGCGAAGTGACGCCGCCAGCCCGCCGCGGGCGGCTCCGTCCAGCGTGCGGCCCTGGCCGCGGACCGCGGCCTGCGGGGTGCGGCGGCGGCTACAATGAACGGGGCAGCCGCCGGTCGGCGTGCTCCCGGAGGACGCCCCCGATGCCGCGCCACGATCTCAAGACGCTGCTGCTCGGCGGCGCGGTGCTCGCGTGCCTGGCCGCGTGGCCATCGCCATGGGCCACCGCGGCGGATGGAGCCGCCGGCCCCGTGCGCCTGGCCACCTTCGACGTCGACGCCACGCCCCCGGTGGGCGCGGCGATGGCCTACGGGCCGGCCGTCAAGGCGGCCGATCTCCCCCTCCGCTGCCGCGGCGTCGTGCTGCTGGGCGCCGGCGAGCCGATCGTGCTGTGCGCGATCGACTGGATCGGGGTCGGCAACGCCGCCCACGACGCCTTCCGCGCGGGGCTGGCCGCGGCGGCGGGGACCACGCCCGGCCGCGTGGCCGTCCACGCCCTCCACCAGCACGACGCGCCGCACGCCGACTTCACCGCCGAGCGCCTCCTGGCGACGCTCGGCGTGCGGGACCATCCGCGTTTCGACGGTGCGTTCCATCGCGAGGTGATCGAGCGCGCGGCGGGGGCGATCCGCGAGGGCCTCGCCCGGGCGCGGACGGTGACGCACGCCGGCTTCGGCCGGGCGGAGGTCCATCAGATCGCGAGCAACCGGCGCCTCGTCGGGCCGGAGGGGAAGTTCGTGGCCTGGCGCGGCAGCGCCACCAAGGACGGCACGATCCGCGGCTGGCCGGAGGGGACGATCGACCCGGAGGTGGCGGCGCTGGCGTTGTTCGACGGCGACGAGCCGCTGGCCGTGGTCACCTCCTACGCCACCCATCCGATGAGCTACTACCGCACGGGCGTCCCCGGCCCCGACTTTCCCGGCATCGCGCGGTTCCTCCGCTCCCAGGATCTCCCCGCCGCGCTCCATCTGCACTTCACCGGCGCCGGCGGCAACGTCGCCGCCGGCAAGTACAACGACGGCACCCCCGACAACCGCGTGGCGATGGCGCTGCGGCTGGCGACGGGGATGCGGCGGGCCTACGACCAGGCGCGCGCTGCCAAGGTGCCCGTCGCCTCCGCCGACGTCGGCTGGGGGAGCGCGCCGGTGGTGCTCGCGGTGCGCGGCGAACTCGACCCGCGGGTCCTCGAGGAGCAGGTGCGCGCCAAGCCCGACCGCGGCACCTTCGCCCCGATCGACGCCCTGGCCTTCGCCTCGCGCGCCGCCGAGCGCCACGCCATCGACGTCACCTGCCTGCGGGTCGGCACGGCGCGGATGCTCCACCTGCCCGGCGAGCTGTTCGTCGAATACCAGCTCGCCGCCCGCGCGATGCGCCCCGACCTGGGGGTCTTCATGGCGGCCTACGGCGACTACGGCCCCGGCTACATCGGCACCGCGGCCGCCTACGGCCAGGGGGGCTACGAGGTGCAGTTGACCAGCTCGTTCGTGGGACCGGAGGCGGAGGAGCCGCTCCTGGAGGCGATCCGCACCCTGCTGGAGGCCCCCCGATGAGCATCCGCCACCTCTTGCTCGCTGCCTGTCTGGCCGGCCTCGCCGCGCCCCTGCCCTCACGCGGCGACGAGCCGCCGGCGGACGGCGCCGACTACGCGGCCGACCTGCCGCGCATCCCCCAGACGCCCGCCGCGGCGGCGGCCGCGTCGATGCGCGTCCGCCCCGGATTCGCCCTCGATCTGGCCGTGGCCGAGCCGCTCCTGGCGAGCCCGGTGGCGGTGGCGTGGGACGAGGACGGCCGGCTGTTCGTCGTCGAGATGCGCGGCTACAGCGAGGATCGCGGCGAGAACCTGGGGCGCGTCCGGCTCCTCCACGACGACGACCGCGACGGCACCTACGACCGGGCCACCGTCTTCGCCTCCGACCTCGCCTGGCCGACGGCCGTCGTCGTCTGGGGGGGCGGGATCTTCGTCGGCGACGCCCCCGACGTGCTCTGGCTCCGCGACGCCGACGGCGACGGCGTCGCCGACGAGCGGCGGCGCGTCCTCACCGGCTTCGGCACCGGAAACGTGCAGGGGCTGTTCAACTCCTTCGCCTTCGGCAGCGACGGCCGGATCCACGGCGCGGGCAGCTCGAGCGGCGGCGAGGTGCGGCGCGTGGGCGACGACGGCGAGCCGGTCGGCCCGGCGGTGTCGATCGCGGGGCGCGACTTCTCCTTCGATCCCCGCTCCCTCGAGGTGCGCCCCGAGACCGGCGGCGCCCAGCACGGCCGCTCGGTCGACGATGTCGGCGCCGTGTTCCTCTGCCACAACAGCGACCATGCCATCCGCGTGATGGTCGACGACCGCTTCCTCGCGCGCAATCCCTTCTTCGCCGCGCCCGCCGCCAAGGAGAGCGTCGCGATCGACGGCCCCCAGGCGGCGGTCTTCCGGGAGAGCCCGGTCGAGCCGTGGCGCGTGTTGCGGACGCGGCTCCGCGCCAGCGGGATCGTGCCGGGGATCGTGGAGGGAGGGGGCCGGCCGGCCGGATATTTCACCAGCGCCACCGGGATCACGGTCGTGCGCGGCGATCGCTGCGGCGATCTCGCGGGGATGCTCGTCGTCGGCGACGTCGGCTCGAACCTCGTCCACCGCAAGCGGCTCCTCCCCCACGGCGCCGGCGTCCGCGCCGAGCGCGTCGACGAGGGCTGCGAGCTCGTCGCCTCCACCGACACCTGGTTCCGGCCGGTGCAGTTCGCCGGGGGGCCCGACGGCGCGCTGTGGATCATCGACATGCAGCGTGAGGTGATCGAGCATCCGGCGAGCCTCGCCCCGCCGATCAAGCGCCACCTCGACCTCACCAGCGGCCGCGACACCGGGAGGCTGTGGCGCCTGGTGGCGGTGCCCGAGGGGGCGGGGCCCGACGCCGCCCGGGCCACGCGGCGCGGCGCGCCGCGCCTCTCCGTGGCCCCCGCGGCCGAGCTCGTGCGGCTCCTCGGCCATGCCGACGGCTGGCACCGCGACACGGCGGCGCGGCTGCTGGTGGAGCGCCG
>CAISKG010000080.1 GCA_903885855.1 uncultured Planctomycetaceae bacterium | reverse complement strand
CTGCGTTCCCGATCCCCTGAACCCCTCCGCCCGATCGCACTCCACGAGGCCTCCCCGATGCACCCCGCCCCGCGCCATGCCGCCCCCCGCGCCGCCCCCCGCGCCGCCCCCCGCGCCGCCCTGACTGCCCGCCGGGTGCTGCTGGGCCTCGGGATCGTCGCTGCGACGGCCAGCGGCGCCGCGGCCCAGACGATCGTCTACCGGCCGATCGTCACCGGATTCGCACCGGCGGCGGCCCCTTACGTCGCCAACTACACCCCCGCCGGCAACTACGCCGCCGTGACGGCCTTCTCGCCGCCGGTGATGACCGTCGCGCCGATGGCCGCGATCTCGACGCCGCTGCCGGCAGTGGTGCCGACGAGTTCCGTGGCCGTCACCTCCTACGCCCCCGCGGCCATGACGGTGGTCGCCCGCCCGGTGACCGCCGCCTACGCCCCGGCCTACGCTCCGGCCTACACCTCAGCCATCACCACCACGGCCGCTTACGCCCCGGCCGGCGACATGGTCGTCGCGCCGTCGGCGGTGGCCGTGACGGCCGGCTACGCCCCCGCACCGATCGCCGTGGCCGCCCCGGTGATGGCGCCGGTCGTCGTGCCGGTGGCACCGGCCGCGGTGGCCGTGCCCATGTACCGGCGCGGCCCGTTCGGGGGCCTGCGTCCGGTCCGCGGGGCGTACTGGGCCTACTGACCCGTCGCCGCAGCGATCCCTGCCCAGGGCACGGCGCCCGAGCGGTCCCGGTCGGCGGCCTCCCCCCGCGGGCAGGCCCCCCAGCCCGGGGCGCGGAGGGCCGATCGGCGTCCACCGCCGCGGGGGCTCCCTGCCGCCCCGGGACTGCTATAGTGTCGACGCGTCCGGAGGGTCCGGAGAGGTGCCCCGGGACGACCGGGTGCACCGGCTCTGCCCCGCGGTCCTGATTCCCCCGCGAGCGGTGCATGTCGAGGACGGTCAACATCATCGGCGCCGGCCCCGGGGGCCTCGCTTGCGCGATGCTGTTGGCGTCGGCGGGAGTGCGCGTGCGGGTCCTCGAGCGGCTCCCCACGCCGGGCGGCCGTACCAGCACGATCGAGGCGCCGGGGGGCTACCGCTTCGACCTCGGCCCGACATTCTTCCTCTATCCGCGCGTGCTCGAGGACATCTTCACCGCCTGCGGCCGCGACCTCCGCAGCGAGGTCGACCTCGTGCGGCTCGATCCGCAGTATCGCTTGGTCTTCGGCTCCGGCGGCGAGATCCTCGCCACCCCGGACGTGGCGCGGATGGAGGCGGAGGTGTCCCGGCTCTCGCCCCGCGACGCCGGCTCATTCACCCGCTTCATGACGGCCAATCGGGAAAAGTTCGCCCGCTTCGCGCCGTTCCTCGAGCAGCCGTTCCAGAGCTGGTTCGATCTGGCGACGCCCGATCTGGTGCGGCTGATGCCGCTGCTGAAGCCCTGGCGCAGCCTCGACGTGGAACTGGGGAGCTTCTTCAGCGACGAGCGGGTGCGGCTGGCCTTCACGTTCCAGTCGAAGTATCTGGGGATGTCGCCGTTCCGCTGCCCCAGCCTGTTTTCGATCCTGTCGTTCCTGGAGTACGAACACGGCGTCTTCCATCCCATCGGGGGCTGCGGCGCCGTGTCGGCCGCGATGGCCAGGATCGCCACCGACATGGGGGTCGAGATCCGCTACGCCGAGCCGGTGGAGTCGCTCGAGTTCGAGGGGCGCCGGATCCGTGCCGTGCGCACGGCCCGCGACACCTACGCCGCCGACGCCACCGTGGTGAACGCCGATTTCGCCAGGACGATGACACGCCTGGTGCCCGACCGCCTCCGGCGCCGCTGGAGCGACCGGCGCATCGCCTCGAAGCGGTTCTCCTGCTCGACCTTCATGCTCTACCTGGGCGTCGAGGGCCGCGACGACATCCCCCACCACACGATCTACCTCTCGGAGAACTACCGGGAGAATCTGGCCGACATCGAGCAGCGGCACGTGCTCGGCACCGATCCGTCGATGTACGTGCAAAACGCCTGCATCACCGATCCGTCGCTGGCGCCGGCCGGACACAGCACGCTCTACCTGCTCGCCCCGGTCACCCACCGCCATCCGAACGTCGACTGGCGTCGCGAGGCGCCCGGCTTCCGCGAGATGGTGCTCGACCAGGCCGAACGGGTGGGGATCCGCGACCTCCGCAGCCGGATCCGCTACGAGAAGATGATCACGCCCGACGACTGGCAGGACGACTACGAGATCTACCGCGGGGCGACGTTCAACCTCTCCCACGACCTCGGGCAGATGCTCCACCGGCGTCCCCACAACCGTTTCGAGGATCTGGAGCGGGTCTACCTCGTCGGCGGCGGCACCCATCCGGGGAGCGGCTTGCCGGTGATCTATTCCTCGGCGAGGATCACCACCGACCTGCTGCTCGACGACCTGGGCCTCGACCGCGCCGCCTCCCGCCCGCGCCGGGCGCCGCGGCCCGGCCTCGCCGACGCCGCGGTCTGACGCCCGCCCCGCCCCCGCCCACCGCCCGCGCCCGCCCGAGGAGCCCATGAAAGTCGCCAACGAACGCAACCGTGTGGTGGTCGTGGGGGCCGGCCTGGGCGGCCTCGCCGCCGCCTGCACGCTCGCGGCGCGCGGCTACGCGGTCACGGTGTGCGACAAGAATCCCTGGGTCGGCGGCAAGGCCGCGGTGCTCTCCGAGGGGGGCTACCGCTTCGACATGGGGCCGACGATCCTCACGATCCCGCGCGTGCTGGAGCGCATCTGGCAGGAGGCGGGGCGCGATCTGGCGGATTCGCTCGAGCTGATCCGCCTCGACCCGCAGTGGCGCAGCTTCTTCACCGACGGCTCGGTCCTCGACCTGGTCGCCGACGTGCCAGCGATGCAGGAGCGCCTCGACAGCCACGCGCCGGGGAGCGGCGCCGGGGCGGGCTACGGCCGGTTCATGGAGCTCTCCAAGCGGCTCCACCGACTCTCCGACGAGTTCTTCTTCTGGCGTCCGGTCGGCGGCCTGACCGACATGTTCGACTTCCGCCGCAGCCTGAACCTGGGCATGTTCCGCGAGGTGCTGGGGATGCGCCCCGGGCACAGCGTCGCGGGCACCGTCCGCTCGTACGTGCCCGATGCCCGGGCGGCGCAGATGTTCGACCACTTCACGCAGTACGTCGGCAGCTGCCCCGAATCCTCCCCCGCCGTGCTCTGCGGCATCGCCCACATGCAGTCGCGCGACGGCGTGTGGTATCCGCGCGGCGGTACCGGCGCGGTGCCCAGGGCGTTGGCCGAACTGGCGGGCGACCTGGGAGTCGAGTTCCGCACGCGCACCCCCGTGCGGCGGATCCTCGTGGAGCAGGGGCGGGTCCGCGGCGTGGTCACCGAGGAGGGGGAGACGATCCCCGCCGCCGCGGTGGTCAGCAACTCCGACAGCGTCCGCACCCACCGGGAACTCGTCGACGGGGCCCCGGCGGCGCGGTTCCTGCGGCGGCGGAAGTACGAGCCGGCCTGCTCGGGGGTGGTGCTCTACCTCGGCCTCAAGGAGCGCTATCCCCACCTCCTGCACCACAACTTCGTCTTCTCGCGCGATCCCCACGAGGAGTTCGACTTCATCTACAAGCGCGGCGAGCCGGCGCCCGATCCCACCTGCTATCTCTGTGCACCGGCCGTGACGGAGCCGGAGGTGGCACCGCCGGGCGGCGAGGCGCTCTACGTGCTGGTTCACACCCCCTACCTGCGGCCGCACCACGACTGGTCGACGATGTTCGCCCCCTACCGGAAGCGGATCATCGAGAAGCTCGTGCAGACGGCGGGGCTCGAGGACCTCGAGGAGCGGATCGTCGTCGAGCGGTTCCTCACGCCGCAGGACATCAACGACCGCTACCACGTCCTCGACGGCGCGATCTACGGCTTGGCCAGCCACGGCCGGCTGTTCGGCGCCTTCAAGCCGTCCAATCGCTCCCCCGACGTCGAGGGGCTCTATCTGGCGGGCGGGTCGGCGCATCCCGGGCCGGGCATGCCGATGGTGCTGATGTCGGGCTGGATCGCGGGCGACACCGTGGACAAGGACCGCCTCGTGGAACGCGCCGCGCCCGCCCGGGCGCGGGTCTGACCGGGCAGGGAGAGGATTCCCGTGGGCGCTGCCGCGGAGCGACGCAGTTCCGGGGCCGACGAGGGTCTGCCGCCGTTCTCGGTCCGGCTGCACCACTGGTTCATGGTCTACGTGCGCCGTTCGATGCGCCGCCACTTCCATGCGCTGCGCATCCTGGCGGCCGGCGCCGGTGGCCGCGGCCACCCCGATCTCGGGACGGAGCCGGTCATCCTCTACGCCAATCATCCCGGCTGGTGGGATCCGCTGGTGTTCTTCACCGTGGCCGACACGCTCTGGCCCGGGCGGAAAAACTACGGCCCGATCGACGCCGCGGCGCTCGAGAAATACCGCTTCCTGGGGCGGATCGGCCTGGTGGGCATCGAGCCGGGCACCCGCCGCGGCGCCGCGCGATTCCTGCGGGTGGCCCGGGCCGCCGGCCGCCGCGGCGACGTGATCTTCTGGGTCACCGCGCAGGGTGAATTCGCCGACCCGCGCGACCGCCCGGTGGTGATGCGGCCGGGGGTGGCGCACGCGGCGGCCGCCAACGAGCGCGGCGTGGTCGTGCCGGTGGCGGTGGAGTATCCCTTCTGGACCGAGCGGCTGCCGGAGGCGCTCGTCGCCTTCGGCGATCCGATCCCGATGGGGCAGGGGGGCGACCCGCACGCCTGGGAGGCGCTCTTGGCCGAGCGGCTCGAGGCCACCCAGGACGCGCTGGCCGCCGCCGCCCGGAAACGCGATCCGGCCCTCTTCCGCACCCTCCTCGACGGCGAGACCGGGGTGGGATTCGTCTACGACCTCGGGCGGCGTCTGCACGCCTGGGCCCGGGGGCGCCGCTTCGACCCCTCCCACGGCGGCTCGCGCCCATGAACGCCCTCGTGTCGCCGGCGACCGCCGCCTGGCTCGCGCCGACGGCTCTGGGCCTGGCGGCGCTGCCGGCCCTCCAGACGATCGCCAACCTGCGTGCCTTCGCCCGCGCCCCCCGCCCCGCACCGGGCACGCCGCCGCCGCGCGTGTCGGTGCTCGTGCCGGCCCGCGACGAGGAGCGGGCCATCGGCGGCCTCGCCGCGGCGGTCCTCGCCAGCCGGGACGTGGAGCTGGAGCTCGTGGTCCTCGACGACGACAGCCGCGACCGGACGGCGGACATCGTGACGGAGCTCGCCGCGCGCGACGGCCGCGTGAGGCTCGTGAAGGGGGCGCCGCTGCCGGAGGGATGGTGCGGCAAACAGCACGCCTGCCACCAGCTCGCTGCCGCCGCCACCCACGAACTGCTGCTGTTCGTCGACGCCGACGTGCGCCTCGAGCCCGACGCGATCGCCCGCGCGGCCGCCTTCCTCGACGCCTCGCGGCTCGATCTCGCCAGCGGATTCCCGCGTCAGGAGACCGGCTGCCTGCTCGACTGGCTCCTGCTCCCCCTCATCCACTTCATCCTCCTGGGCTACCTGCCGCTGGCCGTGGCGCGGCGCGATGGCCGGCCAGGCCTCGGCGCCGGCTGCGGGCAGCTGTTCCTGACGCGCCGCGGGGCCTATCACCGTGCCGGCGGGCACGCCGCGATCCGGGCCTCCCTCCACGACGGCATCAAGCTCCCACGCGCCTACCGGGCGGCGGGGCTCGTGACCGACGTCTTCGACGCCGGCGACGTCGCCCGCTGCCGGATGTACGCCACGAGCGCCGAGGTGTGGCGCGGCCTGGGGAAGAACGCCACCGAGGGGATCGCGGCCCCCCGCACCATCCTCCTCTTCACGCTCCTGCTGGGCGGCGGCGCGGTGCTGCCGGCGGCGCTCCTCGCCGCCGGCGCCGCCGTCGGATTCGCCGGTTGGCCGACCTGGACCGTGGCGACGGCGGTCGCCGCCGCGGCGCTGGCCTGGCTGCCGAGGATCCTGGGGGTGGCCCGCTTCGGCCAGAGCCTCTCGAGCGCCCTCGCCCATCCGGTGGCGGTGGCGGTGTTCCTCGTGCTGCAGTGGCGGGCCTTCGTGCGCCGCGCCCTCGGCGGCACCACGAGCTGGCGCGGGCGGAGCCTGCGACCGCAGTGAGCGGCGCGGGCGTCAGTCGACGGCGCCGCGTGACAGCCGCCGCCGCGCCTCGCGCACCAGCCGCTCGGCCGCGGCGGCGTCGGGAGCCAGCGCCGTGAGGTGGCCCACCTTGCGCCCCGGCCGCGGATCGGACTTGCCGTAGAGGTGGAGGCTCACCCCCTCCGTCGCCAGCGCAGCCTGCCAGTCGGGCTCCCCACGGGCCCAGCACTCGCCGAGGAGATTCGCCATCGCCGCGGCGCCGCGCGGCCGCGTCGACCCCAGCGGCAGGCCGCAGACCGCGCGCAGCTGCTGCTCGAACTGGCTGGTGTCGGCCCCCTCGATCGTGAGGTGGCCGGAATTATGGGGCCGCGGTGCGATCTCGTTGACGAGCAGCCCACCGGCGGCGTCCACGAAGAACTCCACGCACGCCACCCCGACGACGTCGAGCGCCCCGAGCACCGCCGCCGCGATCCGGCGCGCCTCCGCGACGACCGCGGGATCGAGCCCGGAGGGGGCGACCGACACGTCGAGGATGTGGCGCGTGTGGACGTTGCGCGAGGGCTCCCAGGTGACGACGGCGCCGTCGAGGCCGCGTGCCGCGATCACCGACACCTCGTGGAGGAAGGGGATCCAGCGTTCGAAGACCACCTCGCCGGGCCCCAAATCGTCCCACGCGGCGGCCACTTGGGCCGCCGACTCGACGCGCCGCTGCCCCTTGCCGTCGTAGCCTGAGGCGCAGGTCTTGACGACGCCGGGGAACCCCACGCGCGCCGCCACCGCCGCGAGCTCGGCGGCCGAGCGCGCCAGCCCGTGGGGCGCACAGGGAAAGCCGTGGCGGGCCAGGAAGGCCTTCTCGCGCCCCCGGTCCTGCGTGACGAAGAGCACCTCGGGGCCCGGGCGCACCGGCACGACGCCCTCGAGCGCCCGGGCCGCGGCGACGGGCACGTTCTCGAATTCGTAGGTCACCGCGGCGAAGGCACGGGCGGCCTCGAGGAGGCGCGGGGGATCGTCGAGGAGGCCGACGTGGATCCGCCGCGCGTGCCGGGCCGCGGGACAATCGGCGCTCTCGACCACCGCCTCCACCCGGTAGCCCATGCGCGTGGCCGCGGCGGCGAACATCGCCCCGAGCTGCCCCCCGCCGAGGACACCGAGCGTCGCTCCCGGGAGGATCGGGCCGCCGGCCGGGGCAGGGGAGGGGAGTGGCATCGCGATGACGGGTGACCGGGAACGGGGAGCGATGGGCCGGCCGCTCACGCTCCCGGCGACGGGGTGGGGAGATCCTCGGCGAGCACGCGCCGCGTCTGTTCGTCGCGGAAGGCGATCAGCCGTGCGGCGAGCGCCTCGTCGGCCAGCGCGAGCACGGCCACCGCCAGGAGCGCGGCGTTGGTGGCCCCGGCGCCGCCGATCGCCAGCGTCCCGACCGGGATGCCGGCCGGCATCTGCACGATCGAAAGGAGCGAATCGACCCCGCGCAGCACGGCCGATTCCACCGGCACGCCGAACACCGGGAGGTGCGTCTGGGCCGCCAGCATGCCGGGGAGGTGGGCCGCACCGCCGGCGCCGGCGATGATCACCTTCAGGCCACGGCCGGCGGCATCGCGGGCGTAGTCGGCGAGCCTGCCGGGCGTGCGGTGGGCCGAGACGATCCGGCACTCGTGCGGCACGCCGAACTGCCGCAGCGTCTCGGCGGCGCGCTCCAGGGTCGCCCAGTCGGAGCGGCTGCCCATCACGATCCCCACGAGCGCGGGGGCCTCGGACGGCGCGGGGCTGCCACGCGGATCGGATGGAGGGCTCACCAGCGACGACTCCCGGGAAAAACCCATCTTCGGCAGCCCCCGGCGGGGTTGCAACCGACCCCTGCCCGCCGGCCCGCAAACCCCCGGCGCCGCGGGCCTGGCCGGCCGTGCCCCCGCGCGCGGGCGCGGGCGGGGCGGATTGACGGCGCCGCCCGGCAGAGCCGACAACCCACCGTGGCGGCGGGGCAGCGCCGG
>CAISKG010000079.1 GCA_903885855.1 uncultured Planctomycetaceae bacterium | reverse complement strand
CGGCCGCAGCGGCCGCCGCGGTGCGGCCGCTGCGCCACCTCGCCTTCTCCGCCGACGGCCGCCACCTGGCCTGTGCCGGCGACTTCCCGGCGGCGCAGCTGTGCGACGGCGACACGGGGCTCCCGGTGGCGTCCTTCGCGGGGCAGACCGGACCCTTGGCCGGGGTCGCGTTCGCCGCCGGCGGGCGCGTGGTGTCGGCCGCGGCCGACGCGGCGGTCGGCTTCGTGATCGATCCCCCCTGGGAGCTCGAACGCGTCGTCGGCGGTGCCGGTGCCGATGCGATCGCCGACCGGGCGATGGCCCTCGACGTCAGCCCGGACGGCACGCTGCTCCTCGTCGGCGGCGGCGTGCCGTCGCGGTCCGGCGAGTTGGCGGTGTTCCGGATCGCCGACGGGACGCGCGTCCTCCACCTGCCCGAGGCCCACGACGACGCGGTGTTCGCGGCGCGATTCTCCCCCGACGGTCGCCGCATCGCCTCCGGCGGGGCCGACAAGTACCTGCGCACCTTCGACCTCGCCGACGGGAGGGCGCTGCGGCGTTTCGAGGGCCACACCAACTACGTCCTCGGCCTGGCCTGGAAAACGGACGGCCAGACCATCGCCAGCGGTGGGGCCGACAACGTCGTCAAGGTGTGGGACGCGGAGACGGGCGACCAGCGCCTCTCGATCCCCCCCTTCGCCCGGCACGTCACCTCGGTGCGCTACGTGGGGGACTCCGACACGCTCCTCGCCGGCTGCGGCGACCGCGTGGTGCGGCTGCTCAACGGCGGCGGTGGCGTGACCCGCGCGTTCTCGGCGCTCGACGGCTGGGTGCACTCGGCCGACGTCAGCCCCGGCGGCGACGTGGTGGTGGCGGGCGCCGCCGACGGCACGGCGCGGCTCTGGAACGGCACCACCGGCGCGACGCTCGCCGACATCGTGCCCGACGGCGCGTCGCCGCCGCCCCCCGCCGCCGCCTCCGGCCGCTGAAACGTCGGCCGGGCGTCAGACGAGCTCCTCGATCGGGCGCCCCTGCTCGATCATCGACACCGGGCGGCCGGCCTGGTTCACGTACTGCACGCGGCCGTCGATACCGAGGACGTGGAACACCGTCGCCATCAGATCCTGGGGGCCGATCGGCGTGGTCTTGGGGACGTCCACCTTCTCCGCCGACTCCCCCACCACCTGCCCCATCGCGAGCCCGCCGCCGGCCAGCGCCAGCGTGCTCAAGGGGGCCCAGTGGTCGCGGCCGCCGCCGGCGTTGATCTTGGGCGTGCGGCCGAATTCGCCGCTCACCACCAGGAGGATCTTCTCGTCGAGGCCGCGCATGTGCATGTCCTCGACGAGCGCCGCCACGGCCACGTCCACCTGCGGCGCGAGGGCGTCCATCGCGGCCTTGATGCCGCCGTGCATGTCCCAGCCGCCGAAGCTGACCGTCACGAAGCCGCATCCGGCCTCGCACAGGCGCCGCGCCTGGAGGAGCTGCTGGCCGAGGCCGGGGCCGTAACGGTCGACGACCCGCGGATCCTCGTACTTCAGGTCGAAGGCCTGCTGCGAGCGGCGCGTGATGATGTCGAAGGCCTGCTGCTCGAAGGCGTCGAGCCCCTCGACCAGCCCGCTGCGGTCGGCCTCGCGCCGGGCGTTGTCGATGCTCTCGAGCAGCCCGCGCCGCCGGTCGAAGCGCCCCTCGGAGATCACCAGGCCCATGTTCTGCCGGGCCTCGCCGGCCGGATCGAAGGGGCCGAAGGCGGTGCCGAGGAAGGCGGGGCCGTCGCCGTAGATGCCCCCCATGCGCACGTAGGTGGGAATCCCGGTCACGGGGTGGTTGGTGCCCCGCGCACGGGCCAGGATCGAGCCGATGGCGGGGCGCTCCGGCACCGCGCCGTTGTCGGCGAGCCGGTGGTCGTAGCCGGTCATCACGTAGTGCGTGCCGCCGCCGTGGCCGCTGTTGGTGTGGGCGAACGACCGGACCACGGCCATCTTGTCGGCGACCCGCGCGAGGCGCTCGAAGTTGCCGCCGAAGGTGACGCCGGGGAGTTTCGTGGCCACCTCGCCGGTGACGCTGCGGTACTCCGCCGGAGCGGTCAATTTGGGATCGAAGGTCTCGACGTGCGTCGGTCCGCCGCCGAGCCACAGCCAGATGACGGAGGTGTCCTTCACGGACCTCCCCGCCGCGGCCGCCGCCGCACGGTCGCGGAGCAGGCCGCCGAGGCCCAAGCCCGCGCCCAGGCCGAGCGCCCCCACCCGCAGCACGTCACGGCGCGAGCCTCCCGCGCAATCACCCCGCCCCCGCAGCCGACGGATCTCGAGCATGGCTCGTCCTCCGCGTGAAAGGAACTCCGCATCCCGCCCCGTTGCGACCGACGAGGCCTTACTATAAGGCCGCCGGCAGGGCCCCCGCAACGACGCCCCGCCGGCGGCGGCAAGCGCCCGCGACGGGCTGCCCGCCGCCCCCTCCCGCTGCCCGGACCCCGCTCCATGACCGACCACGAATCCGTCGTCTTCCGATCCGCCGGCCGCTGTCCCACGTGCGGCAACGAGGCGGAATTCGTGGCCCGGGAGGTGTGGCTGCGCGACTCGCTGCGCTGCTCCGCCTGCGGCAGCATTCCCCGCGAGAGGGCGCTGATGAGCGTCATCGACACCTTCCTGCCGGGCTGGCGCGAGGCGGTGATCCATGAATCGTCGCCGGCGGGGCGGGGGGCGAGCGAGCGATTGCGGCGCGAGTGCCCGCGCTACGTCGCCTCGCAGTACTTTCCCGGCCGGCAGCCCGGATCCACGGTGAACGGGATGCGCTGCGAGGATCTCGAGGCCCTCTCCTTCCCCGACGCCTCGATCGACCTCCACGTGACGCAGGACGTCTTCGAGCACGTCTTTCATCCCGCCCGGGCCTTCCGCGAGATCGCGCGGACACTCGCGCCGGGGGGCATGCACGTGTTCACGGTGCCGATCGTGCGCCGCCACGAGCCGTCGCGCCTCCGGGCCCGCCTCGAGGAAGGGCGGGTCGTCCACCTCCAGCCAGAGGAGTACCACGGCAATCCCGTCGGCGACGGCCGGTCGCTCGTGACGGTCGATTGGGGCTTCGACATCTGCCGCCATGTCTTCGAGGCCAGCGGCCTCTACACCCACGTCGTGACGATCGACGATCCCGGTCGCGGCATCCGCGCGGAGTACATCGAGGTCCTGGTGACGGTGAAGCCCGCGCGCGGCCCCGAGGGGGGGCCGATCCCCTGACCGGCGTGGCCCGCGCCCGGCGATCGGCGTTTCCGCCAATGGCATCCCCGCCATGCGGCGGCTAGACCGGTGACTGCCCCACGAGCCCGCCCCCGACGGAGCCCAGCCCTTGCCCGCGACACCCGTCCGACCGATCCGGGTGATGCTCGTCGACGACCATCCGGTGCTGCGCCTCGGGCTGGCGAGCGTGCTTTCGACGGGCCACGGGTTCTCGATCGTCGCCGAGGCCGAGGACGGCCCGACGGCCCTCGATCGCTACCGGAGCCTCCGGCCCGACGTCGTGCTCCTCGACGTGAGCATGGAGCGGATGGACGGCATCGACACGCTGCGCCGGCTCCTGGGGGAGTTTCCCGCGGCCCGCGTCATCATGCTCACCTCCTCGAAGGCGCCTCAGGACGAGGCGTTGGCGCTGGCCGCAGGGGCCATGGGCTACCTCGTGAAGACGGTGCACCACGCCGCGATCGCGGCGGCGATCCGCACCGTCCACGCCGGCGGCCGGCTCGGCGCCTCCCTCGGCGACCCGAGCCTGCCCGCCACCGGTCCCCTCTCGCACCGCGAGCAGGAGGTGCTGGGCCTCGTCCGGCAGGGCTTTTCCAACGACGAGATCGCGGCCCTGCTGGGGATCTCGGAGCGCACGGCGCGGGCCCACGTCTCGGCGATCCTGGCGGCGCTCGGCGCCGCCGACCGGGCGCAGGCGGTGGCGATGGGATTCGAGCTGGGCATCCTCAAGCCCTCGGTGCGCCCCGGCGGATGACCGCGCGGGCGCGCTGCGGCACGCCCGGCAGGAATGGCATACTCCCCCCATGCGCCCCGCCCCCGCGACCGCCGTCCCGTGGTGCCTCGTCGCCGCGCTCTGGGCCGCACTCGCGCGCGCCGAGGATGCCTCCCGCACGGCCGACATCGCCCGGCTGCAGCGCCACCAGCTCGAGTCCGGGCCCGCCGTCACCCTCCGCGGCCAGGTGATCGCGCTCGAGCCGGGCAAGGAGGGCACCGAGGCGATCCTCGAGGACGCCGACGGCGGCATCCGCATCCTGGGCATCGAGGGGCGCGTCGGGATCGGCGACGACGTCGAGATCACGGGCCGGGCCGGACCCGGACACCCCGCCGCCGCCGTGCGCGCCACGGGCGTCGTCGTCACGGGCCACCGCCCGCTTCCGCCGCCGCGACGCTGCGACATCGACGCGTTCTTCGCCGGCGGCGAGGAATGCCGGCTCGTCGAGGTGGAGGGGATCGTCGAACGCGCCTGGACGGCGGGGGGCGAGGTGCACCTCGAGATCCAGGCGGCCGGCCGGCTCTTCGGCGCGACGCTCGCCCCGGAGGCCGCCGCCCGGCTGCTCCCGCCCGGCGGCGAGCCGCGCGGGCTCGTCGACACGCGCGTGGTCATCGGGGGGGCCGCGGGGAGCGAGCGCACCCGGCGCGGCGAGATCCTCCGGCCCGTGATCCGGGTGGCGCGCGGGGAATGGTGCGCCATCGTCGAGCCGGCCGTCGAGCCGGCCGTCGAGCCGGCCGTCGCGTCGGAGGTGATCAGCCCGGAGACGATCGGCCGCGGCCTGCCGCAGGCCCGGGCGGGCCACCGGGTGCGCACCTACGGCGAGGTGATCCACGCCGTCCCCGGCGCGACGCTCTTCCTCCAGAACGGCCACTACGGCATCCGCGTCGGCCTCGCCCCGGAGGCCGCCGGCGCCGACGTCCGCTTCGCACGGGGCGACCGCGTCGAGGTGGTCGGATTCGTCGATCGATCCGGCCCCGTCGCCAGCCTGCGGAACGCCTGGGCAGCGCGGCGGCCCGATGCGGCGATCGGCACGCCACCGCGGCCCATCGTCGCCACGCCGGCGGTGATCCTCGACGCCAACCGCCCCCTGCCCGGCGCGACCGCCCCGGCCGAGCCGGGCGACTATCAGGGCTGCCTGATCGCCTTTTCCGGCGTCGTGCTCCAGACGCAGCCCACGGAGGAGGGGGGCATCGTGCTGCTGCGCTGCGACGCGACGATCGTCACGGCCGAGGCCGACGGCCCCACGTTCTCGGCCGTCGGCGGCACCGTGCCGGGGAGCTTCGTGCAGGTCACCGGCGTGGTGGCCATCGATCGGGAATGGCATGCCGCCGG
>CAISKG010000078.1 GCA_903885855.1 uncultured Planctomycetaceae bacterium | reverse complement strand
GCCGTCTCCCCCGCCCTGTGACGCCGCGAGGCATCGACGGACGCCCGGTCACGGCCCCCATCGAGGAGGTCTGGCACGCATGGACGACGCCGGACGATATCCGGAAATGGAACGCCGCGTCGGATCACTGGCACACCACCGCCGCCTCGGTTAGCCCCAACCCTGAAGCCTCAAAGCGCCTGGCGCGGGAAATCCGAGCCGGCTACGATTGCTTGCCATATGTTTGGGCGGCATGCTGATTGGCCGAGGCTTCGTTTCCTCCAGCAGCCGCTGTGGGCCGTCTCCCCCGCCCTGTGACGCCGCGAGGCATCGACGGACGCCCGGTCACGGCCCCCCCGGCCGCTTCCCCGATCCCGGAGATCCCGCCATGGATCGCGATGCACGGCCGTCCGACGCCCCGCTCGAGGGCATCCGCATCCTCGTCTTCGTGGGCGACGACTACGAGGATCTGGAGCTGTGGTATCCGAAGCTCCGCCTCGAGGAGGCGGGCGCCCACGTCACCGTCGCCGGCGCCGTGCCGCGCCATGTCTACTCCGGCAAGCATGGCTACCCCTGCGCGAGCGACGCGGCGATCGGCGACATGGAGGCGGCCGACTTCCACGGGGTGGTGATTCCAGGGGGCTGGATGCCCGACAAGCTCCGCCGCGACCCGAAGGTGCTCGACCTCGTGCGGGAGTTCTCCTCCTCCGGAAAACTCGTGGCCGCGATCTGCCACGGCGGGTGGATCCCCGTCTCGGCGGGCGTGTACCGCGGCGTGCGGGTCACGGGCAGTCCGGGCATCAAGGACGACCTCGTCAACGCCGGCGCGATCTGGGAAGACGCCCCGGCGGTGGTCGATCGCCACCACGTGACGAGCCGGAAGCCGGCCGATCTGCCCGCGTTCATGGCGGCGATCGTGGCAGTCCTCGCCCGGGCGAAGGCGCCGCGGCACTGACCCCGGGCCGGCACCGATACCCGGACACCGACCCGGAATGGATCGTCCGGTTTTTCGATGAGATTTCTGGGCAGAAGCGGTAGATTGCCCGCAGGATTCCGGGCCAGCCGTACCGCCCGCTCGAGCAGACCAGCCGGGGCATGGGGCGTTTTCGAGACGCACCGCCCATTCGGCGCCGCGGCGGCCGAACGGGAATCGCCCCGCCATATTGTGGGCGATCGCGATGACCTTTCGGCTGCGGCCGCGGCGCGACGATGACGCCCGCCGACCACGACCGACCCCACCCCGCGACGAGGATCACACCATGACCATACGCCCCTGGGCGCTGCTGCTCTTTGGCCTGGCATCGCTCGGCCACCCTTCGCCATCGGCCGCGCGGGCCGACGAGGCCGCCCCGACGGCGAAGCCGCTCAAGGTGTACATCCTCGCCGGGCAGTCGAACATGCAGGGGCACGCGCACGTCGCCACGTTCGACGGCCTGGCCGACGACCCGAAGACCGCCCCGCTGCTGGCGGAGATGCGGAACGCGGACGGCACGCCGACGGTGTGCGATCGCGTGTGGATCACGTCGGTCGGGTGCCTCGGCAACGCCTACGACGACCTGCGCGAGCAGACCGGCAGACTGACCGCAGGGTTCGGCGCGGGGGGCCAGGACAAGATCGGCCCGGAGTTCACGTTCGGGCTGACCCTGCAGAAGCACCTCGACGAGCCGGTGCTGATCATCAAGACGTCGTGGGGCGGGCGGAGCCTGCACACCGACTTCCGCCCGCCGAGCGCCGGGCCGTTCGTGCTCGCCGAGGAAACCCGGCAATTGTGGGACAAGCATCCCGAGGGCGCCCACGGCATCCCGAAAGTCGAGGATCGGCCCGCGTTCTTCGCCGAGAAGGCCGCCGCCACCGGGGTGTACTACCGCGAGATGATCGCACACACCAAGAAGGTGCTCGCGGACATCGGGCGGGTGGTGCCCGATCACGACGAGCGCCGGGGATACGAACTGGCCGGGTTCGTCTGGTTCCAGGGCTTCAACGACCTCGTCGACGGCGGGGTCTACCCGCGCCGGGACAAGGCCGGCGGGTACGACCTCTACGCCGACCTGCTCGGCCACCTCGTCCGCGACGTGCGCCGGGATCTCTCCGCCCCCGAGATGCCGTTCGTGATCGGCGTCATGGGCATCGAAGGCCTCGCGGGCGACACGAAGGGGGCGATGATGCACTTCCGCGAAGCCCAGCGCAAGCCGGCCGCGCTCGAGGAGTTTCGGGGGAACGTCGTCGCGGTGGAGACGGCCCCGTTCTGGGACGACGACCTCGACGCGCTCGTCGAGCGGCGGCAGCAGGTGCACGGGGCGCTCGAGAAGACCTTCCGCGAGACGGATCCGCAGCCCACGGAGCCCGAGAAGGAGGCCGCGCGCGGGAAGGCCATGGACGAGGCCTTCTCGCCCGAGGAACTCGAGCGGCTGCGCCGCGGCGTGTCCAACGCCGCCTACCACTACCTCGGTGCGGCGAAGATCATGGGGCCCATCGGGAAGGCGTTCGCCGAGGCGCTCGTGGAAACCAGGCCGGCGGAGTCGCCGGCGGAGTAGCCGGCGGCCTCGAGGTCACGATCCACCCGCCCACTCGCCCCCGCGCCGATCGCCGCATGGCCGCCGACATCGACCTTCCGCCCGGGCCCCACGCACCGCGTGCCTCGATGGCGTGGGACGTCGTGATCCCGGCGATCATCGCCGCGATTCCCGTCGGCGCGTTCCGGTTGCTCGGCCTCCTCACGCGCGGCCTCGACAGGCCGGAGG
>CAISKG010000077.1 GCA_903885855.1 uncultured Planctomycetaceae bacterium | reverse complement strand
TGGCGGTGTTCCTCGCGGCGGTCGCGGCGGTGGTGGCGGCCGGAGCGCTGCCGGCGCTGCGCACGCCGCCGGGCGGGAGTCCGGTGCCGATGCCGGTCGCGATCGAGATCGTGATGCTCGCCGCGGCGGCGCTGATCCTCGGCCTCTCCGGCACCCCCGGCCCAGCGCGTGCCCGGGACGACCACGATGCACTGCGGCGTGGTGGCCCTGGTGGCGATCTTCGGGCTGGCCTGGCTCGGCGACAGCCTCGTGCGCCATCACGAGGCCACGCTCGTGCCGGCGCTCGGCCGGCAGGTGGCGGCCGCCCCCTGGACCTTCGCTTTCGGGCTCTTCGTCGGCTCGATCCTCCTCTACAGCCAGGCGGCGACGACCAAGGCGCTGGTGCCGGTGGGGCTTTCGCTGGGGATCCCGCCGGCCACGCTCGTGGCCCTCTTCCCCGCCGTGAACGGCTACTTCTTCATCCCCGTCTACGGGTCGCTGGTGGCGGCGGTGACCTTCGACCGCTCCGGCACGACGCGCATCGGCCGCTGGATCGTCGACCACTCCTTCATGGTCCCGGGCATCGTCTCCACGGCGACGGCCGTGGCGGTGGGGCTGCTGCTGGCTTCACGCCTCCGCTGACCGTCACCCCCGCGCGAGGTCGATGAGGGTCATGCCCCGGTTGGGGAAGGTGTCGAGGCGGGTGAGGAGCGCCGCCCCCTCGGCGAGCCCCACGGTGTCGCTCACCAGCCGCGCCGGATCGAGCCGGCCGGCGGCCACGAGCTCCAGCAGCGCGGCGTAATCCCCCACCGGCATCCCGTGGCCCCCCGCGATCTCGAGCTCCTTGGCGATCACCAGATCCATCGGCAGCGGCGCGCGCGCCTCGGCGCCGAAGAGGAGCCCCACCTGCACGTGCCGGCCGCGGTTGGCCAGCGACGACAGCGAATCGAGGAGCGTCTGCGCGGCGCCGAAGGCGTCGATCGACACGCGCGCCCCCCGGCCCGTCACGGCGCGGATGCGCGCCGGCAGGTCGCCCGCGCCGGGATCGAGGGCCTCGCTCGCGCCGAGATCGAGCGCCGTGCGCCGGCGCACGGGCGACGGATCGACCGCCACCACGCGCGCCCCCAGGGCCACCGCGATCGCCACCGCCGAGAGGCCCACGCCCCCGCAGCCATGCACCGCCACCCAGTCGCCGGCCGCCGCCCGCCCCTGCCCCACCACCGCGCGGTGGGCGGTGGCGAACCGGCAGCCGAGCGCCGCCGCGGCCGCGAAGCCGACGGCGTCGGGGAGGGGGACGAGGTTCGTGTCGGCGTAACGCACCTCGACGAATTCGGCGAAGGCGCCGAAGTGGGTGAAGCCGGGCTGCGTCTGCCGGTCGCAGACGTGCGTGTCGCCGCGGCGACAATCGGGGCAGGTGCCGCAGCCGCAGCAGAAGGGGGCGGTGACGCGTTCGCCGCCGCGAAAGCGCCGCACCGCCCCCCCCACGGCCGCCACCGTGCCGGCGAACTCGTGGCCGGGGACGTGCGGGGGCCGCACGCCGGGATCGTGCCCCATCCAGGCGTGCCAGTCGCTGCGGCAGATGCCGCAGGCGGCGACGGCGACGATGGCGGCGTCGTCGTGCGGCTCGGGCGCGGCGACGTCGCGCACCACGATCGGGGCACCGAAGGCGTCGAAGACGGAGGCACGCACCGGAGAAGGGTCCACGCGGGGAACGGGGCAGGGATGCCATACTACCGACGGCGGCGGGCGGGCATGGTAGCCTCGGCGGCGGCCCCCCCGGGAGCGCGCCAGTGCCCGACGTCGTCCGCCGATTCGCCTGCATCGTCATCGTCCTCGCCCTCGCCGCCTCGGCGGCGTGGGGCGGCGAGGAGGCCGCGCGCGGCCCCGCGATCGCGGTCACGCTCCTCGACCGCGACGTCATCCACTACGCCACCTTCCAGAGCCACAACCAGAAGGTGGTGGCCCGGGAGCAGCGCGTCTACACCGCCCATCTCCGCTCGCGCAACGCCCCCTACACGGCCCAGACCTGGCGGCTCTCGACGAGCGACGACGGCGGGCGCACTTTCCGCACGATGGCCGAGGAGACGCTCGGCACCAATCCGCCGGTCCTCGAGATCGCGGCCGACGGCACGCTCTACCTCTTCCGGGTCGACTTCCCCTCCGGCGCCGGTTTCCTCGACCGCTGGGCCCCCGACGCCCCGCGCGACCTCTCGGGGCGCACGACGACCGAGATCCCGGGCGCCGCGGCCGGGAAGTACGCGGCGATCCTCGACGAGCCGCGCGGGCGCCTCTGCTTCTTCTCCCACAACGGCACCTTCCACCGCCTCGCCGTGGACGGCACGCTCCTCGACTCGCGCACGCTGCTCCTGCCCGGGCCCCACGCCCTCCTCCAATACCCGCTCTTGTCGCTCGACGAAGAAGGTGGCCTGCACCTGGCCTGGACGACGCAGAAGCACGGCGAATACCTCTACCGCTCGATCCACCATCTCCTCTCCCCCGACGGCGGCGACACCTTCCGCACCATGGACGGCCGGGCCGTGACGGCGCCGCTGGTGGCCGACGAGACCGGCCCGGCGACGCTCGTCACGCTCGACGACGAGGCCGGCGTCCACACCTGGCTCTCCTCGGGGCTGGCGCGCGAGGGGAAGTGGCACGCCCTCTACCAGGCGCAGTTCCAGCCGCCGCGGCAGCACGCCGTGCGCTACGACATCGCCACGGGGAAGCGCGAGATCGACCGCAGCCCGGAGTTCCGCGGCGACGCGATCGCGCTGGCGGGCCTCGACGGCTTCTTCGTGGCCGATCCCCTCCGGCCGCGCCGCCTCTACGCGGTGGGCAACGACGGCGGCCGTCTGGGGTGCCTCGTCAGCGACGACGCCGGTGCCACGTGGCGCGACCACGCCCGCAGCGCCGAATCCTGGTCGCTCTACTCGATCGGCGGCGCGCGCTGGACGACCGACGGCGGCGACGTGATCGGCACCTTCACCGACCAGGTGCCGCCGGCCACCGACGTCGACGCGCGCTCGCGCGTGTTCTTCTTCCGCATCCCCGGGGCGCCGTGAGCGCGGCCCTCAGCGGTTCCAGGCGGTGATCGCCAGCTGGAGCACGGTGGCGATCGCCACCCACGCCAGGTAGGGCAGCTGCGCGAGGGCCACCCAGGGATGGTGCCGCCACACCGCCGCCATCATCCAGGGGATCGTGGTCAGCACCACGAGGATGTCGGCCGCGGCCAGGGGGAGGTTGCGGAGGCGGAACTGGATCGGCGTGAAGAGGAGGTTCGCGGCGAGGTTCAGGGCGAAGGGCAGGGCGACCGTCCAGGGAAGCCGGCCGGACGCCGCGCGGAGGAACACCCAGCCGAAGGTGACGAGAATCACAGGGTAGAGGATCGACCAGATGAGGCCGATCGTCGCCGGCGCCGGCGTCCACGAGGGCTTCGCGAGGGCGTCGTACCAGTCGCGCCATTCCATCGGCATGGTTCCCTTTCCCGCACAGCCTATCCTGCCCGAAACCCCCTCTCCCCAGCGAGCCCACCCCCCCTTCCTTCCATTCTCGTGGTGTGCCGCGGAACACCGCTTGAGCGTGAGCGTCAGTCCTCTCTAGAACCCCCTCTTTCGAGGCCCCGCGCCCACCTCCCGAGGAATCCGCATGCGATCGACAGGCATCGCGCCGACGGTCCGCCTTTTCACCCTCGCCCGCTTCGTGGCGGCCGCCGGCGTGGCGTTCTCCGCCGCGCTCCCCTCCCGCGCCGCGGTCGTGGGGAGCGACTCGTTCTGGATCACGCCCGCCACGAGCCCCGGCGCCTGGACCGACAACGTCAACTGGAACCCCGTCGCCCCCACCGCCGCGCGCAACGCCTTCATCCAGAACGGCATCGGCGCCACGGCCAACCTCGGCGCGGCGGCGGCCAAGACGCTCTCCGTCAGCGGCAACGCCACGCTCCGCAGCGGCACGCTCACGCTCGACGCCAACGCCGGCGGCCTGTCGATGAACCAGGGGGCCGGCACGACGCTCACGCTCGCGGCGGGCACCTCCCTGGGCAACGTCCGCCTCACCACCCCCTCCGCCACGATCGGCCTCACGAACACCGCCAACGGCGTCGATGCCGGCGGGTATCTCGAGACCAACGTCGTCGATCTCGTGTCATCGGGAACGGCCACGGCCCGGCTCACCGTGGCCGGCGACCTGACGATCGGCAACGACGGCAGCGGCAACGCCGTGCAGGGCAATCCTGACGGCACCTCCGGCGCTGCGATCATCTCGGCCGGCACGATCAGGGTGAGCGTCGCCGCCAGCGCCGGCGCGGCCGATTACAACTGGATCGGCACCTACGGCGCTGCCGACACCCTCGCCGCCACGACCCTCCGGATCGGCGAAGCCGGCGACAAGGGGGGGGCGGAAAACTTCGGCGGCACGTGGACCGTGACCGACACGATCCTCGGCGATCAGGCCGGCTCGAACGCCAACTACCTGACCGTCGCCGACGGCGGCACGATCACCAACGACGGAGAAATGATCGTCGGCCTCCGCGGCTCCTCCAACGCGCTCTCCATCGACGGCATCGGGAGCCTGTTCGACATGTCGAATTCGTCCGACGAATTCGTGATCGGATCGCTCGCCGGCGCGACGGGCAACGCCGTGAGCGTGAACTACGGCGCGCTCGTCGTCGACAAGGAGATCGTCGTCGGCGATGCGGGATCCTCGAACCTCCTCGAGATCGGCAACACGGACACCGGCAGCGTGACCGCCGGCGGCCTCGAGGTCGGCCGCAATGCCGACGCCAACGGCGTCTTCCTCGACAACGGCTCGACGGCGACGCTCAACGGCAGCGTGACCGTCGGCAAGGACGGGGCGGACAACACCTTCCGGATCTGGCGTGGCAGCGTGGTGACGCTCACGCAGTCCGGCGACGATTTCACGATCGGCTACGAATCCAACGCGGACAGCGACGGCAACCTGCTCGACGTGCGCCACGCCGGCTCGAAGCTGGTGATGCAGCAGGCGAATTCGGCCCTCTGGATCCACGGGGTGACGGCGGGCGGCGGCACCGGCAACATGGCCCTGGTGCGCGACGGCGGCACGCTCGAGGTCGACATGGTGATCGTCGCCTCCGGCGGCACGCTCGCCGGCGATTCGTCGGTCGTGGGCACGGTGAGCGTGGCGACCGGCGGCGTGATCGCGCCCGGCGACGGCACGGCCGGATCGCTCGGCACGCTCTCGGTGACCGGCGACGCCGACTTCTCCCCCGTGGTCGGCGGCCCGGGGCTCCTCGAGATCGACATCGACGGGCTGCTGTGCGACATGCTCTCCGTGTCGGGGGATCTCGACATCGCCGGCGCCACGCTCGACCTCAACTTCATCGGGCCCCCGTCCGGCATGGCGTATCTGATCGCCGACTACGGCACCCTCACGGGCACCTTCGGCAGCGTCGTCGATCTCCCCGCCGGCTGGTACGTCGACTACCGCTTCGGCGGCATGAACAAGATCGCCGTCGTGCCGGAGCCTTCGGCGATCGTCCTGGCGGGCCTGGGGCTCGCGGGCGTGGCCGCCTGGCGCCTGCGCCGCAGGCGCCGCGCCTGACGCGCGGTCCCGCGGCCGTTCGGGCCGCCACAGTAGTCCCGCGGCCGTTCGGGCCGCCACAACTCCCTGGCCGTTCAGGCCGTGGCGGCGCGGTAGCCGCGCTCGAGCTGCGCGAGGCGGTCCTCGAGGCGGCCGCTGTAGCCGGCCGAGACGCGCACGAGCCCGCGCGGGATGCCCGCCTCGGCCAGGGCGGCGTCGTCCATCTCGCTCGAGGTGCTCGCGGCGCTGGCGCTCATGAGGGTCTCGCTGAAGCCCAGGCTCACGGCCATGTAGCCGAAGTCCTCGGCGTTCTGCAGGTGCTCCATGAAGACAGCGGCGCGCTCGGGGCTGCCGAGATCCACCGTGAAGAGCCCGCCGGCGCCGTAGCCGGGATTGGCGAGCCGCATGAAGAGGGTGTGATCGGGATGGGAGGCGAGGCCGGGATAGACGACGCGCGCCCCCAGCTCCGCGAGGCGCGTGGCGTAGGCCAGGGCCCGGCGCGAGTGCTCGCGCATCCGCAGGGGCAGGCTGGGGAGTCGCGTCGCCACCTCGTAGGCGGCACGTGGGTCCATCGCCGGCCCGAGGAGCATCAGGCTGCCGACGTGGAGATCGTACATGCCGTCGATGAAGTCGCCGTCGGCGCACACGCAGCCGGCGACGATGTCGGAGGCGCCGTTGATGAATTTCGTCAGGCTGTGGACCACGACGTCGGCCCCGTGGAGCCGGGGGGAGACGATGCAGGGGGCGAAGGTGTTGTCGACCACCAGCCGGCAGCCGTGCCGGCGGGCGATGGCCGCCAGCGCCGGCAGGTCGGCCACGCGCAGGGTCGGGTTGGCGATCGACTCGCAGTACAGCACGCGCGTCCGCGGGGTGATGGCCCGCTCCACCGCCGCCAGGTCGGCGACGTCGACGAAACTCGTGCCGATGGCGGCCTTGCGCGGGAGGAAGTCGTGGAGCAGCGCCCACGATCCGCCGTAGAGCGTGCCGGAGGCGACGACGTGGTCGCCGGAGTCGCAGGAGGCGAGGATCACCCCGGAGATCGCCGCCATGCCGCTGGCGGTGCAGTAGGCGTGGTCGGTGGCCTCGAGCGCCGCCAGCTGCCGTGAGAGGGCCATCACCGTGGGATTGAAGTGGCGGCCGTAGAGGAAGCAGCCGCCGCGGGGCCCGGAGCGCCCCTGGAAGATGTCGGGGAGGATGCCGGCCTCGAGGACGGTGAAGGTGGAGCTGGTCTCGATGGAGAGATTCACGCCGCCGTGCTCGCCGAACTCATGCCGCGTGGCCGCCAATCGGGCGACGGGATCGCCCGCGGCGGCACGTCGGGCGGCGGGATCGTGCGCTGCGTCGTCGGCCATGGGTGGAGGCCCTGGAATCGGGGGATGCGGGCGGCAGGCCACGGACCCCGCGACGCACCGCTGCGGGATCAGGATTTCGTCATCGACCCGGCACCCGGCCCGCCGCGGAGGTCGCTCGGGAGGGCCGGGGCTTCGGTCCACGAGCGTTCCCTGCAATGTAGCAGGGGGCTGGCGCCGGGGGGCGGTGCCCCGTGTCCGCGCTCCCCGCGCGCCGCACCGTTCCGCGTCGGCGAGCCCGCCGGTATCCTCACTCCGTCGCGATGCGCCGCCCCTCCGCCGGAGCCTGCCGTGATCCGCCCCGTCGCCATCGGGATCCTCGCCGCGCTCCTCTGCGGGCTCCTTCCGCCGCCGCCGGCGCGCGGCGGGCCGGCGCTCGAGGTGGTGGGGATCGACGTCGTGCCCCACCGCTTCTCCGACGAGCTCCGCTGGCGCCGGCCCCCCGATCCACGCCCCGGAGCGCTCGTGCGCCTCTTCGTGCGCAACGCCGGCGACGCGCCGGCGCAAGCGCCCTCCCTCCGCGCCGCGGGGGCGGCGCCGGAGGCCCTGCTCGACGGTGGCTCGTGGACCTGGCACGACGTGCCCGGCACGGAGGGGGAGGAGCCGCGCCCGCTCGGCCCCGGCCGGCTCGACGTCTGGACCTTCAACGCCGTCGGCGCCGACTGGGCGCCGGGGGCCACGGTCGCCCTCGCCCTCGCCGCCGCTCCCGGCGCCGCGCCCGTGCAGGCCGACCTTCGGCTCGAGCCGGATCCCGTGCGCCTCGCGCGCGTGCTGTTCCACGACGGCGACGGCGACGGCCTCGTCGACGCCTGCACGGTCCACGTCGTCAACGACTCCCCGGAGCCGGTGACGATTCAGGGCCTGCGCGTCTGGGGCCCCGGTGCCGACGGCGCCGCGATCCACGATCTCGCGCCGGGGGAGTGGATCGCCGCGAAGGAGCCGCTCCCCGCCGACGGCATCGTGCCCCCGGGGGAGCGGGGGATGTTCGCGGCGGAATGCGGCCCGCTCCCGCCGGCCCGCGGCGTGATCGAGGTGGGCTTCGCCGGCGGCCAAGGGGCGGAGTTGCCGTCGTGCTTCGCCCACCTCCGCTTCAAGGACGACGCCTTCGCCATCGGCTCCGGCTGGCTCGACGTCCCCTCACGGCCGGGGGTGGTGCCGCTGCTCCGCGAGCGCTGCCTCGCGCTCTACAAGCGCATGCACGTCGACACCACGCACGTCGGCGAGTTTCCCGGCTACACCGACGCCACCGGGCCGGACGGCCTGGCCACGCGCTATCCGCTGCGCCTCATGAGCGGCTTCGAGGACATCGCCCGCTACGGCACCCCCGAGTGGCGCCGGCGGATCCACGGCGTCGACATCCTCGGCGAGCCGCAGATGGGCAGGACGCCGCGGCAGTCGCGCGCGATCCTGGCCCGCTACGACCGCGCCCCCTATCCGACCACCGTGACCCTCTCGGAGGAGAAGGGCTTCCGCTTCTACGCCGGCCTCTCCGACCATCCCCACTTCGACGCCTACCGCGTCAACGCCCCCGCCGCCGACGCCTGGAGCCTCTACGACCGCTGGGGAGGCGAGCGTCTCCGCTGGGGCGCGCCGCTGGAGGGGATCGGCGCCATGACGCGCACGCTCCGCGAGCTGTCGCGGCCGGCGCCGATCGCCGCCTGGTCGCAGAACGTCCACGAGAACTGGGACGGCTACGCCGGCCGGCGCCGGCGCTCCCCCACCCCCGACGAGATCCGCATCCAGGCCTACGAAGCGCTCGCCTCCGGCATCAACGCCCTCTATTGGTATTCGCTCCAGGCCTGGGCTCCGGCGGCCTTCCGCGACACGATCCCCGAGACGACGCGCATCGGCCGCGAGATCCGCCTGCTCCAGGGGCTCTACGACCGCGCCGACGCCTGGAGCCACGAGCGCCGCGACGCCGCCGGCCGGCCCGACTGGGATCTCGACGCCTTGGTGGCTCCCGCGGGCGCGGTCCTGTTCGCGATCGACCTCGCCTACGAGCCCGATCCGGAGGCGCGGGTCTTCCGCTTCCGCGGGCCGCGCGCGCTCGAGGCCGAGTACGCGCTCCCGGCGATCCTCCGGGCGCCGCAGGAGGTGTTTCGCGTCGACGCCGACGGCGTCCACGACGTGGCCCACGAGATCACGCCGCGCGGCGTGACGATCCGCGACACGGTCGACCGGGTGGGGATCTACGTCGCCGCCCGGCGGGCGGGGCTGCGCGCGGCGCTGGCCGCTCGGCAGCGCGAGCTCGTCGCCGCCGAGAACGCCTTCGGTCCCGACCCCGGCACCGACGACGAGGCCTTCGCGGCGCTCTTGGCCGATCTCGGCTTCGAGGGGGTCGCTGATCTCCCCCACGCGGCCCGCCCCTGATCGCCGCGGGGCGAGTCCCGCATCCACCATCCGAAGGGATTCCATGGCCGAGCGCGTGCCGCCATCGTGCCCCGGGAGGCGTGTCCGGGCCCGCGCGGCCCGGCGCCGCGCACTGGCCTTCGAGGGGCTCGAGGGGCGGCGCGTCCTCGCCGCCGGCTGGCCGCTCGGCGCCGGCGGGGCGGGCGACGATGTGGGCGACGCCATCGCGATGCTGCCCGACGGCTCGGCCGTGGTCGTGGGCCGCTTCGAGGGAACGGCGACCTTCGGCACGACGACGCTCTCGAGCGCGGGGGCGAGCGACATCGTCATCGCCCGGATCGGCGCCGACGGTGCCGTGGCCTGGGCGATCCGTGCCGGCGGGGCGGGCATGGACGAGGGAATGGCGGTGTCCCGGGTGGGGACCGGGTCGGCCGTGATCCTCACCGGATCGTACGACTCGAGCGCCACCTTCGGCCCGATCACGCTCGCCGCGCCGCCGGGGGGTGCGACGCGCTTCTTCGCGGCGCGCGTGGAGGGGGACGGCAGCGTGGCCTGGGCGACGGCTGCCGGCGGCGCCGGCCCGTCGCACGGGGCCGCCGTCGTCACCCTCGCCGACGGCTCCTCGATCGTCACCGGAGGCTTCGCGGAGACCGCCTCGTTCGGCTCGACGCTCCTGGCCAGTGCCGGAGAGAGCGATCTGTTCGTCGCCCGGCTCTCAGCCGGCGGCCAGATCGTGTGGGCCAAGCGCGCCGGCGGCACTGGGCAGGACACCGGCACGAGCCTGGCGGCGACGCCTACGGGCGCGATCGCGGTGGCGGGCAGCTTCGAGGGGAGCGCGTCGTTCGGGGCGGTCGCGGTCGACAGCCAGGGGGGGAGCGACGCGGTCTTCTTCCGGATCACCCCGGCGGGCCAATTCGGCTGGGTGCGCCGCGCAGGCGGCCCGGGGGACGACGTCCCGGCCGCCATCGCCGGGGGCACCGACGGATCGTTCGTCGCCGCCGGGCTGTTCCACGGCAGCGCCGGCTTCGGCGCCACCACGCTCGAGAGCGTGGGCTCGAGCGACGCCTTCTTCACGAGGCTCTCGGCGAGCGGCACGTTCGCGTGGGCGCTCCGCGCCGGCGGCGAGGGCGCCGACGCCGGCCGGTCGATCGCCGCCGTGCCGGGCGGCTCATTCCTCGTGGCCGGCATCTTCGCGGGAAGCGTGGCCTTCGGCGACGTGCCGCTGGCCTCGGTCGGCGGCGGCAGCGGCTTCGTGGCCCGGCTCTCCCCCGCCGGACAGTTCGCCTGGGCGACGGCCGTCGACGCCGCGGCCTCCGGGAGGCCCGTCGCCCTGGCACCGCTGGCCGATGGCGCGGCGCTCGTCACCGGTGGCTTTGGCGGCAGCGCGTTCTTCGGCGGGACGACGCTCGCGGCGACGGGAGCAGGCGATCTGTTCGTCGCCAAGATCGGCTCCGACGGCTCCTTCGATCTCCCTCCCGGCGCGCCGCTGCTGGTGAAGGGGAAGAGCGGGGACGGGCTGGTCACGCTCTCCTGGAGCGCGCCGATCACCGACGGCAGCCAGCCGCCGACGGCGTGGGTGGTGGAATACCGCGTCGCGAATGGGCGTGTGCCGATCTGGCTGGGCACCTCCGGCCCCTTTCCGTCGGCGGAGCGCACGCGGACGGTGACGGGATTGGCCAACGGGGTTCCGCACCTCTTCCGCGTGCGCGCGGTGAACGACGCCGGGGCGGGGCCCTTCTCCGCTCCCTCCCCGCCGATCACGCCCCGGGCTGTCCCCGGCGCGCCCGCCGGCCTCCGGGGCCGCGCCGGCGACGGGCAGGCCACGCTCTCCTGGAAGGCTCCCCGGCCGGTCGCCGGTGCGCGCGTCACCGGCTACACGCTCCAGTGGAGCAGCGACGACGGCGCCACCTGGACGGCGCTGCCGGGCACGATCGCGGTCCCACGGGCCACTGTCGGCGGCCTCACCGACGGCGTCCCGTACCGGTTCCGGGTGGCGGCCATCAACGCCTCGGGCACCGGCGCCTTCTCCGCGCTCTCCGCGACGATCGTCCCCTTCACGAGGCCGGGCGTGCCACGGGGATTGGCCGTGACGGCCGTGGCGGGCGGGGTGACGCTCTCCTGGGCGGCGCCGGAGTCGGACGGCGGCCGGCCGCTCACCGGCTACCGAATCCTCCATGCCCGGCAGGTGGGTGATGGCTTCGGCCCCTGGAAGGCGATCGTGCATCCGGCGGGGCTACCGACGTCGCGCGTCGTCAGCGGACTCGCCGGCGGCCACACCTACCGCTTCCGCATCGCGGCCGAGAACCTCCGCGGCACGGGCGCCTTTTCCGCCGACGTACCTGTGGCGCTCGAGCCCTCGCTGGCGACCGACTTCACGGCCGGCTCCGACGGCTGGAAGGCGGGGGTCGTCGACCTGCCGAAGCTCGGCGGCGCCGAGTACGGCCTCGACTGGGGACGGCGCGTGCTCCCCGCCGGCGTGGGTCCCGGCAAGGGCTTCATGCTCCAGGGCCACAACCGCTCCGACGACCTCTTTCTCTTCCTCGCGCGGCGCCTCGACACGGCCGACGGGATCCGTCCCGGCGCCTCCTACCGCCTCTCCTTCACGATCACGCTCGCCTCCGACGCTCCCAGCGGGGGCGTCGGCATCGGCGGCGCACCGGGGGAATCGGTGTTCCTCAAGGCGGGCGGCGCCGGCGTCGAGCCGAAGCGCGTTCTCGACGGCGATGGCTGGTGGCGCCTCAACGTCGACAAGGGCAACCAGTCGGTCGGGGGCACGGCGGCCACGGTCGCCGGCGACATCGCCAACGGCCGCGAGCCTGAGGCCGAGGTGCCCTACGTGTCGATCGTGCGCCGGGTGACCCACGCCGCGACGGTGCAGGCCGACGCGCGGGGCCGGCTATGGCTGCTGGTGGGGATCGATTCGGGTTTCGAGGGGCTCACGCGGATCTACCTCGAGCGCATCGCCGTCACCCTCACCGAGGCCCGCGGCTGACCGGCGCCGGGCCTGCCACGGGGGAAGTGTCCCGGCGGCGCGGCGGCGGGAAAACCCCGCGAAAAGAGCCTTCGTGCCGCGGTCTTCCCGGCCGCCGGGCACGGCCCCTAGGATCCGAGTCGCCCGGGGACGACAGCGGGGAAGCCCCTGCCGCACCTGGCGCGATCTCGGAAGACGCGGCGCCATCTTCTCTGCATGGGCGGAGTCGCGGCACGGCGTAGGCCGGTGACGGCGGACGCCCCCGGGCGGACGCCGGTGTCACCCCCCCGCCGGCCTGCATGCCGGCGGCATGCGTTGAACGGATTCAGGTCCGTTCCTTCCCCCTCCTCCCGAGGAATGCCCCATGTCTGCCTTCCACCTCCCGTCATGCGCCCGCATTGCCGCCCGGATCGGCGTGCCGATCCCGCGATCCTGGCTCTCGTCCCTCGGCTCCGCGGCGCTCGTCGCGGCGCTCGCGTTCGGCGCCACGGCCCCCGCCGTGGCCGGCCCCTTCCTCGACATCGGCACCGTCGCCGAGTTCGCCGCCGGGGGCGAATTCACCCTCGGCGACAAGGATTTCAGGTATCTCGACGACAGCGGCAACTGGACCGGCATCGAGGACATCCAACTCACCGCCAACGCCGATCCCGCGATTCTCAGTCATCAGCTGCTCATCGACGATCTCGCGGGATACAGCTCGCCGATCACGCTCGTGCTCGGCTACCAGGTGCACATCAACGGCACCGGCGTCGCGCAGTGGTTCCGCGACGTGTTTCTCGATTCGATCGTCTCCTCCGCCACGGTCGAAGTCTGGAAGGACGTCTTCGACTCCGAGGCCGAGTACAGCGCCAACACCGCCCCCGGCAGCGGCACGTGGGCCTTGTACAGCCTCGATGGCTCGACCGACTTCGAGGTCTTCCCGATCGGGCTCACCGACCTCTGGGTGCGCGACACGATCAAGCTCACCGGCGCCGGCCAAGTCTCCTCCGTGGCCAATACCTTCCGTCAGTCGGTGCCCGAGATCGATCCCCAGGCGATCGGCGGCGGACTGGCGCTGGTGCTCGGGGCGCTGGCGCTCCTCGAGCGGCGGTTCCGCCAGGCTCCGGCGTTCGCCGGCGCGTGCTGAGCCGTAGGGGTCCGCCCGCGGTCGGGCCGGGCACCGCGCGTGCCCGGCCCGGCTCCGCGGCGTGCGATCGACCGCTCCGCCCTCACGCGCGGGCGTCGGAGGCGAGGCGGATCTCCCCGAGGCCGGCGGCGTACACCGGATCGACGAACACCTTCCCGCCGAAGGGGAAGTCGCGCTGTCCGACGCGCCGGAATCCCCGCTTCTCGTAGAAGGCGATGGCGCGGGCGTTGCGCTGGTAGACGCCGAGCCAGAGCGTCTCCGCCCCGAGGTCGCCGGCGAGTGCGACGGCCGCCGCCAGAAGCGCCGTGCCGTGGCCGCGGCCGGTGCGCGGGGCGTCGAGGTAGAGGCGGTCGAGCTGGATGGGCCGCGGGCCGGTGACGCAGGCCGGGGGCGGCCCGGCGCGGAGGAGGGCGTAGCCGGCGGGTGCGGCGTCGTGGAAGGCCAGGAGCGTGGTGCAGGCCGGATCGGCGAGGAGCGCCGCGACCGCCGCCACGGTGAAGTGGCCTGCGACGTAGTCGTCGATGCCGTCGAGTTCGTCGTCGCCGCGGTAGGTGTCGCGGAAGGTGCGCGCGGCCAGCCCGGCGAGGAACGGCGCGTCGGCGGGGGTGGCGCGGCGGACGGCGAGCGGCGTCGTCATGGCGAGCCCAGCGCCTCGCGGACCGCGTCGTCGTCGAGGCCGGCGATGGCGACGACCTTCGACGGCGACGCGTGGCCGGCGACGATCGCGACGTCGTCGGCGTCGATGCCGAGGGCCCCGGCCAAGAGTTCCACGACGCGTTCGTTGGCCTTCCCTTTTTCGGGCGGCGCCGTGACCTTGATCTTCAGGGCGTCCCCCAGCCAGCCGACGATCTGGTCGCGGGAGGAGCCGGGCACGACCTTCACCTCGAGCCTCGCCATCGGATCATGCGTTTCCGGCGGGTTCGACGTGGATGAAGGCGTCGGCGATCCGCAGGGGGGAGGCGCGCAGGGCGCTGCGGACGCGGCCGCCGATGTCGTGCCCCTCGCGGACGGTGGCTCCGCCGTCCACCTCGACGTGCAGTTCCACGAAGTACCGGGTGCCGCTCTTGCGGATCCGGCACTTGTCGAGGGCCTCGACCCCGTCCACGCCGAGGGCGAGGGCCCGCACCTTCTCCTCGAAGGCCTTGGCCGGCGCGGCGTCGAGCAGTTCGCGGACGGCCATGCGGAGCAGGCTCAGGCCGCTCCACACGATCACGGCGCAGGCCGCCAGCGCCGCCCAGTCGTCGGCCGGCTCGTAGCCGGGCCCGCCGACCAGGCCGACGGCGATGCCGACGAAGGCGGCGATGGAGGTGAGGGCGTCGGCCCAGTGGTGCCAGGCGTCGGCCTGCACCGAGGTGCTCTCGGCCTCCTCGCCGATCGTGCCCATCCAGCGGGCGAGGAGCATCTTGGTGGCGACGACGAGCACGAGGACGATGAGCGTCGACCAGTGGGGGAGGTGGTGGGGGGTGCGGATCTCGCGGATGCTCTGGACGGCGATCATGCCTGCCGCCGCCAGCAGCGCGACGGAGGCGACGATGCCGGCGAGAGCCTCGGCCTTGCCGTAGCCGTAGGGGTGGCGATCGTCGGCGGGGGCGATGCTGACGCGCAATCCTCCCCAGACCACGAGCGACGTGACGATGTCGGCGGTGGATTCGATGCCGTCGGCGATGAGGGCGTAGGAGTTGCCGAAGAAGCCGGCGAGGATCTTGATGGAGGCGAGCGCGGCGTTGACGGCCATGCCGACCAGCGGCACGGACGTGAGCGACGGCGGCATGGAGGGCTCGGTCATGGCCCACCAGTATGCCCACGGCGACCGCCGCTGTCGGCCCCGGTCGGCCGTGACCCTGAGCCCTCATGTCGCCCGACACAGGGAATCCAAGCTGGCCACCGGCATGCCCATGAAGCCAAAGCTACGAGAAGGCACACGAAAAACCGCGGCCACTTGAAGCTGCCGCTGCCCTACAAGGAAGTAGAGGTGCTGAAGGGCGGGGATTGGGCGACTGAGTATCCCAAAAGGAGAGACCAACCCTTACCGGCTCTGACTTGCTTCTTCCTGCCCTGATTGTGGGGTTGCGGGATTGCCGCCGGGATCCTTCGCTTCAACCACTGCCACTACCCTGAAACCGAGATTGTTGGTTCGGTGTTCTGGCGGAACCGCCTCACTAAACGCATCGGGATTGTCCAACTTGCTACCTCCTCGCAGAACCCGCACAAGCACGTGCGGTGTGCTTGGACCAACGGGATCGATCACGACACCATCCTCGTCCACGGGCTCCGGCTTCCAGGACGCATCCTTCCAGTCGCTCACCCACTCCCAGACGTTGCCGCGAATGTCGTAAAGCCCCCAAGGATTCGGTGGCTTGAGTCCGACCAGATGGTTTTTTCCCTCGGAGTTCGATCTGAG
>CAISKG010000076.1 GCA_903885855.1 uncultured Planctomycetaceae bacterium | reverse complement strand
CGGCGCACGTCAACGGCCTCTCGGCGATGACCGCCGAGCGCATGCTCGACGCCGCCGCCCTCTCGGGCGACGAGGTGACGATCCGCGCCGCGCTCGACGCGCTCGATCTCCTCGCGCGCGCCCATCCGGCCGGCGAGGTGCCGCGCGGCGCCCAGCCCTGGGAGATCCCCCTCCACGCGCCCGACATCCTCGCCGCGGCGCGGATGACGCGCTGCCATCTCCTCGGCCACCTCCTCGACGGCCGGCCGCGCCGGCTCGACCAGGCCCGGGCCTGGGCCTTGACGGGGATGCCGTTTCTCTATCTGCGCGATCCCGTTCCCGGCGCGGCGGTGGGGCGCTACGCCCCGATCGGCGTGCTCGGCGCCACGCAGTGGGAAGCGCCGCTGTGGATCGGCCGCCCGGTGCCCTGGTGCGGCCTGGTGCACGCCGCGGCGCTGCAGGAATTGGCGCGCGTCGACACGCCGGCGGGGGAGACGTGGGGCCGGGTGGGGCGCGGGATCACGCGCGCCGCCGTGGGCATGACCTTCCCCGTCGACGATCCCCACGGCCGCGGCGGCCTCCTCCCCGATTTCTGGCTCTTCCGTCCGGGGCGCGGCGACGGGCCGGCGATCAACCCCGCCACGCTCCAGGCGACCCTCGCCGAGGCCTTCGGCGAGCTGCCGCTCCTCTCGGCGACGCGCCTCCCCGGCACCGCCGGCCACGGCGGGCACGTGATCCACGTGGCCGGCGAGGTCGAACGCACCCTCGTCGGCGACGCCCGGGCCTCGATCGACGTCGCCACCTGGCCGGAGGGGCCGTCGCTGGTCATCGTCACGCGCGTGGCCGCGCCGCCGCGGCGCGTGGCGTGGAACGGCACGGCCCTGGAGGGCACCCACGCCGCCGATTGCCTGCTGGTGCCGGTGGAGGGGCGCGGCACGATCGACGTGGAGTGGTGAGCGCGCCAAGGCCGGTGGGGCACGGGCGCCCGTTGTTGCCGGGGGGGGAACGGCGAGGGAGAATCGGCCGAGGCCGCAGCGGAGCCAGCGCGGCCCACGCCAGGTGGAGGGATGCGATGGCACGAGGGAACGGTTCCATGTCGGGCGGGCGCCGCGGGGCCGTCGTCGTCGCGGCGGCCCTCGCGGGCGGGTTTCTCCTCGGCGCCGCGGCGCGCGGCGAGGGGCCGGCGGTGCGCTTCGACCGCGACATCCTCCCGCTGCTCTCCGAGAACTGCTTCGCCTGCCACGGCCCCGACGCCGGGCAGCGCCAGGCCGATCTGCGCCTCGACACCGCCGCGGGGGCGACCGCGCCGCGCGACGGCTCGCCGGCGATCGTGCCGGGCAACCCCCAGGCCGGCACGCTCCTGGCCCGTCTCCATTCGACCGATCCCGACGTCGTCATGCCGCCGCCGGAGACGAACAAGCGCCTCACCGCCGACGAGCGGAGGAAGATCGAGGCCTGGATCGCCGCCGGCGCCCCCTACGAGGCCCACTGGTCCTTCCGGCCGCTGGCGCCGCCGCGGGTGCCCGGCGACGAGGGCTCCGCGATCGACGCCTTCGTCGACGAGGCGCTCGCGCGCGAGGGGATCGCCCCCGCGCCGGAGGCCGACCGGGCCACCCTCGCGCGCCGCGCGAGCCTCGACCTCACCGGGCTGCCGCCGGAGCCGGCCGAGATCGACGCCTTCCTGGCCGACGCCTCCCCCGACGCCTTCGAGCGCTACGTCGACCGCCTCCTCGCCACGCCCGCCCACGCCGAGCGGCTCGCCGCCTGGTGGCTCGACCTGGTGCGCTACGCCGACTCCGTCGGCTACCACGGCGACCAGGAGGTGACGGTCTGGCCGTACCGCGATTGGGTGCTGCAGGCCTTCGCGGAGAACATGCCCTTCGACCGCTTCACCCGCGAGCAGCTCGCCGGCGACCTGCTCCCGCTCGCGCCGCGCGCGGCGCGCGTCGCCGCCGCCTACAACCGCCTCGGGATGATGAGCGCCGAGGGGGGTGCGCAGGCCGAGGAGTATCTCCTCAAGTACGCCGCCGACCGGGTGCGCGACGTGGGGGGGGTGTGGCTGGGCGCGACCATCGGCTGCGCCGAGTGCCACGACCACAAGTACGACCCCTTCACGACGCGCGACTTCTACACGATGTCGGCCTTCTTCGCCGACATCGAGGAGCGCGGCGTCTACGACATCGGCCAGCCGCGCGACACGTCGTGGGGGCGGATGGAGCCCTATCCGGGCCCCGAGGAGGAGCGGCGTCTGGCCGCCGCCGAGGCCCGGCTGGCCGCCGCGAAGGCCGCGCTCGAGTCCGATCCGCCCGAGCGGCAGGCGGCCCGCGAGGCGTGGATCGAGGGGATCCGCACCGATCCCTGGCGGACGCTCGCGCCGCTGGCGACGGCCGCCGACGGCGGCGCCACGGCGCAGGTCCTCGACGACCGCTCGGTGCTCCTCGCCGGTGCCCGCCCCGCCACCGGCGACACGAGGCTCGTCTTCCAGGCGCCGCCGGGGCGCCTCGCCGGGCTGCGCCTCGAGGCCCTCACGCACGACAGCCTGCCGCAGCGCGGGCCCGGCCGCGCCGACAACGGCAATCTCGTGATCACCGAGCTGCAGGTCTTCCTCCGGCCGGCGGCGGCGGGCACGGCGCCCGAGCGGCATCCCGACGACCGCCGCGTGGCGCTGGCGCACGCCCGGGCCGGCTTCGAGCAGGCGGTGGCGGGCGAGCGGACGCCGTCGGGGAAGTGGCTGGCCGCCTACGCCATCGACGGCGGCGCGCAGCCCGACGACATCGGCTGGGCGATCCACGAGCAGGTGGGGCGCGACCAGTGGCTCGTCGTCCGCCCCGAGACGCCGGCGGAGGTGGCCGAGGGGGATCTGCTCGTGGTGGTGGTCGAGCAGCACCACCCAATCGGCTACCAGGTGGGACGCCTGCGGATCGCGGTGGCGGCGGAGCCCGCCGACGACCCCGGGCCCGGGACCCTGCCGGCGGAGATCCTCGCCGCGGCCGCCACGCCGGCCGCGGAGCGCAGCGCCGAGGAGACCGCCCGGCTCGTCGCGGCGCACCGCGAGCGGGCCGCGGATCTGGCGGCCGTGCGCGAGGAGGTGGCGGCGGCGCAGCGGGAGCGGAAGGCGATCCTCGACGCCATCCCCTACTTCCCGGCCACGGTGGCCGTCGAGCCGCGGCCGGTGCGCGTCCTGCCGCGCGGCAACTGGATGGACCGCACCGGGGAGGTGGTCCTTCCCGCGACGCCCGGCTTCCTGCCGCAGGAGCCGGCGGCCGATCCCGCCCGGCGCCTCACGCGCCTCGACCTCGCCGCCTGGATGACGTCGCCGGCCAATCCCCTCGTGCCGCGCGTCCTGGCCAACCGGCTGTGGGCGATGCTCTTCGGCCAGGGGCTCTCGCGGCGCCTCGACGACCATGGCGCGCAAGGGGAGCCCCCCAGCCATCCGGAGCTGCTCGACTGGCTCGCCTGCCGCCTCCGCGACGGCGGCGCCGGCGTCGGCCCGTGGGACCTGCGCGCCTGCCTGCGCGAGATCGCCCGCAGCCGCGCCTACCGGCGCGCCAGCGCCGTCCCGGCGGCGCTTCTGGAGCGTGATCCCGAGAACCGGTTGCTGGCGCGGCAGAACCGCTTCCGCGTCGACGCCGAGACGGTGCGCGACACGGCGCTGGCCGCCTCGGGGCTGCTGGTGCGCAAGGTCGGCGGCCCCAGCGTGCGGCCCTACCAGCCCGAGGGCTATTGGGATTACCTCAACTTCCCGCAGCGCGTGTGGAAGGCCGACAGCGGCGAGAACCTCTACCGGCGCGGCCTGTACGTCCACTGGCAGCGGCAGTACCTCCATCCGGCGCTGATGGTCTTCGACGCGCCGAGCCGGGAGGAATGCACCGCCCGGCGGCCGCGCTCGAACACCCCCCTGCAGGCGCTCGTGCTCCTCAACGACCCGGAGTTCGTCGAGGCGGCGCGCGCGCTGGCCGCGCGGGCGATCGCCGAGGGGGGACCCGAGCCGGTGGATCGCGCGCGCTACCTGCTCCGCCGTGCGGTGGGGCGCGTGCCGGAGGACCGCGAGGCGGCGGTGCTCGTGGAGCTCGTCGCCGCCGAGCGCGCCCGCTTCGCGGCCGATCCGGAGGCGGCCCGGGCGCTCGTCTCGGTGGGGGCGTCGGCGCCGCCCGACGGGGTCGAGCCCCGGGAGCTGGCCGCCTGGACGAGCGCCGCCCGCGCCGTGCTCAACATGCAGGAAACGTACACCCGCAACTGACGCCCCGAGGACCCGCCCCGTGATCCCTCCCCTGGCCGATTCCTCCGCCGCCGCCGCGCGCCGCGCTTTCCTCGCGCGCGCCTCCGGGGGCCTGGGCGCCGCGGCGCTCGGGGCCCTGCTGCCGCGTGGCGCGGTGGCCGCGCCGCCGTCCTCACGCTGGACGGGCGTCGTCGCCCCGCTCCATCTCCCGGCGCGTGCCAAGCGCGTGATCTGGCTCTACATGGCCGGTGGCATGACCCACCTCGACACCTTCGACCACAAGCCGAAGCTCGCCGAGATGAACGGCCAGCCGATGCCGGAGAGCTTCACCGCCGGCCAGCAGATCGCGCAGCTCCAGGGGCAGCAGCTGCGCTGCCTCGCGCCGCAGCACGAGTTCGTGCGGGCGGGGAAGAGCGGGCAGTCGATCTCCTCGATCTTCCCCGAGATCGCCGGGCGGATCGCCGACCGGATCGCCATCGTCCGCAGCCTCCACACCGAGGCCATCAACCACGATCCGGCCCACACCTTCATGAACACCGGCGGCATGGTGCCGGGGCGGCCGGCGGCGGGCAGCTGGCTGTGGTACGGCCTCGGCTGCGACGCCGAGGATCTGCCCGGCTTCATCGTCATGGTGAGCACCGGCGCCTACGGCCAGCGGCAGCCGATCGCCGCCCGGCAGTGGCATTCCGGCCTCCTCCCCAGCAGCTTCCAGGGGGTGGAATTCCGCTCCAAGGGGGATGCGGTGCTCTACGTGCGGCCGCCGGCGGGCCTGGCCGGCCAGGCCGCCGTCGTCGACGCCGCGGCGCGGCTCGACCGGATGCGCGACGAGGTGGTGGACGACCCGGAGATCGCCGCGCGGCTCGCGCAGTACGAGCTGGCCTTCCGCATGCAGTCGAGCGTGCCGCGCCTCCTCGACTTCTCCGACGAGACGGAGGAGACCTTCACCCTCTACGGGACGCGCGGCGGCGACGGCTCCTTCGCCTCCAACTGCCTCCTCGCCCGGCGCCTCGCGGAGCGCGGCGTGCGCTTCATCCAGCTCTACCACCGCGACTGGGACCACCACGGCGCCGTGCGCGACCACGTCAAGGGCACCGCCGCGGAGGTGGATCGCGGCGCGGCGGCGCTGGTGGAGGATCTCGCCCGGCGCGGGATGCTCGACGAGACGATCGTCGTCTTCGCCACCGAGTTCGGGCGCACGCCGATGGCCCAGGGGGATGGCCGCGACCACCACATGAAGGCCTTCTCGGGCTGGCTGGCCGGCGGCGGGATCCGCGGCGGCGTGTCGTACGGGGCGACCGACGAATTGGGCTACGGCGTGGCCGAGAATCCCGTCACCGTCCACGACCTCCACGCCACGATCCTGAACCAGCTGGGGATCGACCACACGCGCCTCACGATCCGGGCCCAGGGGCGCGATTACCGCCTCACCGACGTCCACGGCCACGTGGTGCGCGGGATCCTTTCCTGACGGCGCCAGGTCGAGCGGCCGCCGATAGCGCGGCCGCAGACAGCGCGGCCGCAGACAGCGCGGCCGCCGGGGCGCGGCCGCCGGGGCGCGGCCGTCAGGCAGCGCGGCCGTCAGGGCG